>NZ_JBIRJC010000005.1:285696-451697 GCF_044329365.1 Kitasatospora sp. NPDC017646
GTTGGCGCCGGCCGCGAACACCTCCAGGCGGCCGTCCGCCGACCGCGTGGACACCACCCGCCCCGACTTCGCCGGATACACCAACGGCGCCGGGCGGGGGCCGGATCCCGGCGTGCAGGGCATGGTGACGCCGCGGTCCGCGAGGTAGGGGATCGGGTCGGTGCGCACGCTCGCGTCGGGGTCGGCCCAGACCCGCAGGTGCAGGTGCGGGCCGCTGGACTCGCCCTCACTGCCCATCAGGGCGATCTGCTGACCGGCCGTCACGTGGTCGCCGACGGCCACGTCCCGCTCGCGCATGTGGCCGTACTCGGTGATGGTCCCGTCGGGGTGCAGGACGCGGATCCACTGGCCGTAGCCCTGTGCCGGTCCGGAGGCCATCACCTGGCCTTCGCCGACAGCGTAGATCGGGGTGCCGTAGTCGTTGGCGATGTCGATGCCGTTGTGCTCCGGGGTGTAGCCCTGGGAGATGTACCCGGCGGCGGGGCAGGAGGCCGCGAACCCGGCGACCGCGGCAGGGGCGGCTTCGGCGGGGACGGTCGGTACGGTGATCGGCAGCAGCAGGGAAGCGGTGGCCAGGACCAGGCGCGAGGCGCGGCGGGAGAGGGAGGGGAACACCGGGGAGCCCCTCACGCCTTGCGCAGGCGGTCGATGATGCCGTCGATGTCCTGCCGCATCAGGTCGGGCCGGATGACGTGGCCGCCGGGCACCTCGTGCGAGTCGTGCGGGATGCCGGCCCGGTCCAGCAGGGAGCGGAACTCCCGCTGCCCGGCCAGGACCTGGGGCTCGTTGACGCTGCTGAACCAGTCGACCGGGTCGGGGCTGGTGCCGGCCACCAGGAAGACCCGCTTGTTGCGGTAGCTCTCGATCCGCTCCACCGGGTTGTCGGCGCTCACCCGCGCCTGGTCCCAGAGCGGCACGCCGTAGATCGTGCCGCCCGCCAGGTCCAGCGCGGCGGAGGAGGCGTTGGCCCAGTGCGCGACCAGGCCGCCGTCCCGGCGCAGGCTGGCCGGGCCGGAGTGGGCGCTGACCGAGGCGAAGTGGCCGTAGTACTTGGCGGCGTACTTCAGCGCGCCGAAACCGCCCATCGAGAAGCCGGACACCGCGCGGCCGTCGTAGTCGGCGAAGGTGCGGAAGTTCGCCTCGACCCACGGCAGCAGCTGGTTGATGTGGAACTCCTCCCAGTTGCGCGGGCCCACGTTGGAGCTGACCGGGTTGGAGTACCAGCCGGCGTGGCCGCCGTCCGGCATCACCACGATGATCGGCTTGCCGGCGGTCCAGTCGCGCACGCCCATCCGGTCGAAGGTGATGAAGTCCTGGTCGGTGCCGCCGCCGTGGAACAGGTACAGCACCGGATAGGTGCGCCCGCTCGTCCGGTAGTCGTCCGGCAGCAGCACGTTCACGCCGGGGTTCCAGCCGATCGCGGAGGTCTGGAAGCGGTAGTACCACATCCGCGGGTCGCTCTCGTTGCGGTCCACGATGGTCAGACCGAAGTCGTTGTCGGCGGCCGCGGCGGGCCTCGCCGACGCCAACTGGCCCGCGGTGCCGAGCGCCAGCGCGGCGCCGAGCCCGCCGACGGACTTGAGGATGCCCCTACGGGTGGGGTGGTGCGCGGTCAACCTGACCTCCTGGGAACGCGTGACGGCGGTCCGTCCCGGACCGCCCGGTGCCGAGCGGTTGGGACAGTAGCCACGCGCCGCGCCGCGCAGAACCCGGAACCATACGGACTGACAGGAACGGAGCGGGCGTACTCGCGCCGCACCCCCGAGCTGTGCGGGTCGTCCGTGGGGCGGATCGGGTGAAGCCGGGCAAAGGCGGGGTCAAGCCGGTGAAAGCTGGAAGCCGACTGGGAATCAGCTGGATCGAGGCCTCATCAAGTCACTTGGCTGGAACCGACAGTTCACTGTCGGGGTCTTGTCGGTGCATTTTCTACGCGCGTATCTTGAGGGCGTCGCGGGGGCGCGATCCGGTCCTCGCTTTCTCTCCTCTTCCTTCCACGCGAGTAGCGTCCGCTGCCCGAGCCAGGAGCCATGCCCCGGTGACCACCGCCCCCGCACCCCGCCCCCGCAGAACCACCCTGCTGCGCGCCGCCGTCATCCCGGCCGCGCTGGCCGTCTCGCTGGTGCTCGTCCCGCTGCCGCTCGCCGGTGCCGCCGGCGCGGCCGCCGCCCCGCCCGCGCCGACCGAGACGGGACCGCTGCGGATCCACGACGTCCAGGGCACCACCCGGATGTCCCCGCAGGCCGGAAAGCCCGTCACCGGCGTGCCCGGCACCGTCACCGGAGTGCGCGCGTACGGCAGCGTCAAGGGCTTCTGGCTGCAGGACCCGAACCCGGACGCAGATCCCGCCACCAGCGAGGGCATCTTCGTCTACACCGGAGGAAACCCGACCGTGAAGGTCGGCGACTCGGTCCTGGTGAGCGGCAAGGTCAGCGAGTACTACCCGAACTACTCCGGTGGCTCGCAGTCCATCACCGAACTCACCGGCCCCGCCGTCACGGTGCTCTCCGCGGGCAACCCGCTGCCCGCGCCCGTGGTCGTGGACACCCGCAACATCCCCGGCGCCTACGCCCCGCCGGCCGGGCCCGACGGCAGCATCGACGCCGGGCGGCTGAACCCGGAGAGGTACGCCCTGGACTTCTACGAGTCGCTGGAGGGCATGCTCGTCCAGGTCAAGGACGTCCGGGTGATCCAGGCGACCGACAAGTACAACGAGCTGTGGGTCGCCGCCGACCGGCAGGACCAGCGCAGCAAGCGCGGCGGCGTGTTGTACGAGTCCTACCGGGAGCCCAACGTCGGCCGCCTGATGGTGCAGCAGCAGGCGCCCGTCTCCCAGCAGCCCTTCCCGGTGGCCAACGTCGGCGACGAGCTGACCGGCACCACCACCGGCCCGCTGGACTACAACCAGTTCGGCGGCTACACCCTGGTCGCCGGGACGATGGGCACCCTCAAGGACAACCACCTCCAGCGCGAGGTCACCGCCAAGGCCACCGACGGCGAACTCACCATCGCCACCTACAACGTGGAGAACCTGGCCGCCACCAACCCGGACGCCAAGTTCGCCGAGCTGGCCCAGGGGATCGTCACCAACCTGCGCTCGCCCGACATCGTCGCCCTGGAGGAGATCCAGGACGACAACGGCGCCAAGAACGACGGCACCGTCGACGCGAGCCGGACCGTGGCGAAGTTCCTCGCCGCGATCGAGGCGGCCGGCGGTCCCGCGTACGACTGGCGCTCGGTCGACCCCCAGGACGGCAAGGACGGCGGCGAGCCCGGCGGCAACATCCGCCAGGTCTTCCTGTTCAACCCCCAGCGGGTCTCCTTCACCGACATCCCCGGCGGCGCCGCCACCACCGCCGTCGGCGTCACCGGCACCGGCGCCGCCGCCGCGCTGACCGCCTCGCCCGGCCGGATCGAGCCGGCCGACGAGGCCTGGACCAACAGCCGCAAGCCGCTGGTCGGACAGTTCTCCTTCCGCGGCCAGAAGGTCTTCGTGATCGCCAACCACTTCAACAGCAAGGGCGGCGACCAGGGCATCGACAGCCGCTTCCAGGCCCCGACCCGCAGCTCCGAGGTGCAGCGGCTCAAGCAGGCCACCGTCGAGCAGGCCTTCGTCGCCCGACTGCTGGCCGCCGACGAGCAGGCCCGGATCGTTTCGCTCGGCGACTACAACGACTACCAGTTCTCGCCCGCGCTGGCCGCGCTCACCAAGGACGGCGTGCTGCGCGACCTGGTGAACGAACTGCCGGAGACCGAGCAGTACTCGTACGTGTACCAGGGCAACTCGCAGGTGCTGGACCACATCCTGGTCAGCCCCGAGGTCGGCCGTGCCAAGTACGACGTGGTGCACATCAACGCCGAGTTCGCCCAGCAGGCCAGCGACCACGACCCGCAGGTGGTCCGGATCAAGCCGTGAGCCCGCGGCCGCGGTGCCCCGGGACCGAGCCCTGGGCCCGCGGCTATAGTGCCTCCGCTGCCGGTGATCACCGGCAGCGGAGGCCTTTTCGCACACGGGGGACGGCATGGAGTACCGGATCGAGCGGATCGGCCGGGAGGACTGGCAGCGGCTGCGCGCCATCCGGCTGGCCCAACTCCTGGACACGCCAATGGCGTTCGGCGAACCCTACGAGTACGCCCGGATCCAGGGCGAGGGCAACTGGCGGGCCCGGACGGACTGGCTGAACGAGCCGGGCCGGATCGGCCTGGTCGCCGTGGACGGGACCGACCAGTGGGTCGCCACCATGCTCTCGACCCCCAGCATCAAGGCCGAGACCGTCGACCTGATCGGCGTCTGGGTCGACCCGGCGCACCGCGGCCGCGGACGCGGCGTCGCCGACGCCCTGCTGGACGCCGTCATCGCCTGGGCCCGGGACGGCGGGGCCAAGTGGATGCTGCTCGGCGTCCACGAGGCCAACCACCGCGCCGCCGCCTTCTACCGGCGGCGCGGCTTCACCTACACCGGCGGCGAGACGCCGTACGTGCTGGACGAGGCCGCCCGGATCCTGGAGATGCGTCTGCCGCTGGACTAGGGCACCACGTAGTCCGCCAGGTGCTCGCCGGTCAGCGTCGAGCGGGCCGCGACCAGCTCGGCCGGGGTGCCCTCGAAGACCACCCGCCCGCCGTCGTGCCCGGCGCCCGGGCCGAGGTCGATGATCCAGTCCGCGTGCGCCATGACCGCCAGGTGGTGCTCGATCACGATCACCGACTTGCCGGAGTCCACCAGCCGGTCCAGCAGGCCGAGCAGCTGCTCGACGTCCGCCAGGTGCAGACCGGTGGTCGGCTCGTCCAGGACGTAGACCCCGCCCTTGTCGCCCATGTGGGTGGCCAGCTTCAGCCGCTGCCGCTCACCGCCGGACAGCGTCGTCAGCGGCTGGCCGAGGCTCAGGTAGCCGAGGCCGACGTCCGCGAGCCGCTCCAGGATCCGGTGCGCGGCCGGCAGCTTCGCCTCCCCGGCGCCGAAGAACTCCTCCGCCTCGGTCACCGACATCGCCAGCACCTCGCTGATGTCCCGGCCGCCCAGCCGGTACTCCAGCACCGAGGCCTGGTAGCGCCTGCCCTCGCAGTCCTCACAGGTGGACGCCACCCCGGCCATCATCGCCAGGTCGGTGTAGACCACGCCCGCGCCGTTGCAGGTGGGGCAGGCGCCCTCCGAATTGGCGCTGAACAGGGCCGGCTTCACGTCGTTCGCCTTGGCGAAGGCCTTGCGGATCGGGTCGAGCAGCCCGGTGTAGGTGGCCGGGTTGCTGCGCCGGGAGCCCTTGATCGAGCCCTGGTCGACGTACACCACGGCCTCGTCGGCGGGGATCGAGCCGTGGATCAGCGAACTCTTCCCCGAGCCCGCGACCCCGGTGACCACGGTGAGCACCCCGAGCGGGACGTCCACGTCCACGTCCCGCAGGTTGTGGGTGTCCGCGCCGCGGATCGCCAGCTTGCCGGTGGGCGTACGGACCGCCGCCCGCAGCGCCGTCCGGTCGGACAGGTGCCGGCCGGTCACGGTGCCGCTCTCGCGCAGCCCGGCCACGCTGCCCTCGAAGCAGACCGAACCGCCCGCCGCACCGGCCCCGGGGCCCAGGTCCACCACGTGGTCGGCGATCGCGATGGTCTGCGGCTTGTGCTCCACCACCAGCACCGTGTTGCCCTTGTCCCGCAGCCGCAGCAGCAGGTCGTTCATCCGGCTGATGTCGTGCGGGTGCAGGCCGGTGGTGGGCTCGTCGAAGACGTACGTGGTGTCGGTGAGCGAGGAGCCCAGGTGGCGGATCATCTTGACCCGCTGCGCCTCGCCGCCGGAGAGGGTGCCGGAGGGGCGGTCCAGGGAGAGGTAGCCGAGGCCGATCTCCACGAAGGAGTCCAGCACCTGCTGGAGCGCGGTGAGCAGCGGCGCCACCGACGGTTCGTCCAGCGCGCGGACCCAGTCGGCGAGGTCGCTGATCTGCATCGCGCAGGCGTCGGCGATGCTGATCTTCCCGATCTTCGAGGAGCGGGCGGCCGCGCTCAGCCGGGTGCCCTCGCACTCCGGGCAGGCGGTGAAGGTGACCGCACGCTCCACGAAGGCCCGGATGTGCGGCTGGAGGGCGTCCTTGTCCTTGGACAGCATGGACTTCTGGAGTTTGGGGACCAGGCCCTCGTAGGTGACGTTGACCCCGTTGACCTTGACCTTGGTCGGCTCGCGGTGCAGGAAGTCCTGGAGCTCCTTCTCGGTGTACTCGCGGATCGGCTTGTCCGGGTCGAGGATGCCCGAGTTGGCGTAGACGCCGACCGTCCACCAGCTGTCCGGCTTCCAGCCCGGGATCAGGATCGCGCCCTCGGCGAGCGACTTGGTGTCGTCGTAGAGCTGGGTGAGGTCGATGTCGGAGACGCTGCCCCGGCCCTCGCAGCGCGGGCACATGCCGCCGGTGATGCTGAAGCTGCGCCGCTCCTTGACCGTCCGGCCGCCGCGTTCGTAGCTGATCGCGCCGGCCCCGCTGACCGAGGGGACGTTGAAGGAGAAGGCCTTGGGGGAGCCGATGTGCGGGGTGCCGAGCCGGCTGAACAGGATGCGCAGCATCGCGTTGGCGTCGGTGGCGGTGCCGACGGTGGAGCGCGGGTCGGCGCCCATCCGCTGCTGGTCGACGATGATCGCGGTGGTCAGCCCCTCCAGGACGTCCACCTCGGGGCGGGCCAGGGTGGGCATGAAGCCCTGGACGAAGGCGCTGTAGGTCTCGTTGATCAGCCGCTGCGACTCGGCGGCGACGGTGTCGAAGACCAGTGAGCTCTTGCCGGAGCCGGACACCCCGGTGAACACCGTCAGCCGGCGCTTGGGGATGTCGACGCTGACGTCCTTGAGGTTGTTCTCGCGGGCGCCGTGCACCCGGATCAGGTCGTGGCTGTCGGCGACGTGCGGCTCGGGCATCGTTTCTCTTCGCTCCCTGGCGGACGGGCGGGTTCTCCGGACGGGCGGGTTCTCCGGGCGGACGGGTCGGGGGCCGCCCCGGCCCGTGGCGGTCGGGGCGGACCCGGGCGACTCAGCGCACTTCGTTGAAGCGGACCATGTTGCCCGCCGGGTCGCGGAAGGCGCAGTCGCGGATTCCGTACGGCTGCAGGGTCGGCTCCTGGACGAGCTCCGCGCCGCCGGACTTCAGCCGGTCGAACACCCCGTCCAGGTCGGCAGTGGCGAGCACCAGCCGGGCGTACGTCCCCTTGGCCATCATCTCGGTGATGGTACGCCGCTCGTCCTCGGTGATGCCCGGGTCCGCGAACGGCGGCTCCAGCACCAGCGAGACGCCGGGCTGGTTCTCGGGGCCGACGGTGATCCACCGCATCGGGCCGCCGCCGACGTCCTGGCGGACCTCGAAGCCGAGCAGGTCGCGGTAGAAGGCCAGGGAGGCCTCGGGGTCGGTGTGGGGGAGGAAGGTCCAGTGAATGGTGATGTCGTTCATGACCGCAACGCTAGGCGCGGCGCCCGGGCGGGCGCTTCTCGAATCCTGATCGGTCTGCGCCCGGGGCGCCGCCCGCCACGCCCCGGCTCGGCGTCCGGAGCGGGCGCCCCGGCCCGCCGTTCAGGCGCGGCAGCGGAGCAGCTCCAGCGGCGGGTGGGCGAGCGCGTCCGCCCAGAAGTCCTCGCCGTACTCACGCAGGCCCTCCTCGGAGATCCGCAGCGGCACCCACTCCCCGGCGATCATTTCGCTGGAGATGTCGATCCCGAGCACCTCCGCGGCCCCGCGCCGCCGGAGCTTCCGGCTGTAGAAACCGGTGCCGCACGCCAGGTCGAGGACGGTCTTGCCGCGCCCGTCCCCGACCAGCGCCAGGACGCTCGGCACCTCCCCGTAGCGCACCAACGGCAGGGCCTTGAAACCCTCGAACGCCTCGCCGATCCGGTCGTACTGCTGCACACTCATCGCGCCGTCCTCCCCTGTGGTCGGCCCTGTTCGGCCGTCTGCCGCGGCCACGGCCCAGGACGCGCCGTGGCCTCCGCCGGGAAGTCTTCCGCAGCCCGGCGGGGCCGGCGCACTGGCAGAAGCCACGAATCAGCGGCGGCGGGCGAGGTGCGCCGTGATGTCGGCGTCCAGTTCGGCGCGCTCCGGCAGCACCGCCAGGATCCGGCGGAACACCTCCTCCCGCGCGGCCTCCGGCAGCACGAGGTAGGCCGAGACGGTCGACAGCAGGCCGACGTACTCCTGCGCGCTCTTCGTCAGACGCTGCTCGAACACGGTCTGTCGGACGTCGGCGAAGAACGCTCGGAGCCGCAGTTCGGTGCCGGGCCACCGGAGTTCCCGCTCCGGCGGCGTCCCGTCCGGGGCGGGGAGTTCGTCGCTCTCCAGGAACGGCGCCCGCGCCGTCCGGACGGCCTCCTCGACGGCCGGGTCGGCGGGCCGGACCGGCCCGCCGAAGCAGGCGAACACCCCGCCCGGCTCCAGCAGCCCGGCGATCCGCTCCCAGCGGCCCTCCGGCCGCGTCCAGTGAAGCGAGGCCGCCGCGTAGACCAGGTCGTACCGCTCGCCCGGCGCCAGCTCCTCGAACGCCGAGCGCACCGTCCGGACGCCCGCCGGCGCGTTCCGGCGCAGTTCGGCGAGCATGGCGGCGTCGGGCTCGGTCGCGGTGACGGCGACGCCGCGCCCGGCGAACAGCCGGGTGGCCTTGCCCGTCCCCGCGCCGATCTCCAGGGCCGTCCGCACCGGCCGGCCCGCGTACTCCGCGACCAGCGAGAAGAGCTCCGCGGGATACCCGGGCCGGTACCGCTCGTAGGCTTCCGCCACCGTTCCGAAACTCAGCGCACGCTCAGGCATCCCGGTCTCCCGGCAACGCCAGCCACTCCTGCCAGGTGATGTCGCGCCCCGGGAAGCGCGGCCGCCGGAAAGGCCAGTCGGCGGCGATCCACTGCGGCACCAGGGCGTCCAGCGCCCGCTCGACCTCGCTGCCGACCAGCTCGTCCACCACCCACCAGGAGATCTCGCCGTCGGCACCGGCCCGCCCCGGGGGATCGATGTACACGCAGCCGCGCACCGCCGTCTCGGCCCGGTCCAACAGCACGTAGTTGAACGACTCGTGCGCGGCGATCTCCCTCTCGTGCCGCGCCAGGTCCACCCGGTTCGCCTCCGGCGTCATCGTCTCCGACGGCCATCCCCAGGCCGGCCCGAAGATCTCGAACAGCCGCTCGCGCGACCCCATCACGGCCGGGTAGTCCATCGGCGCGTCCGCCTCCCGGATCGGCCGCAGGTGGTGGGCGCCGCCGGGCAGCGGGACGTGGACGGGGTGGACGAAGTCAGCAGGCAGCCAGGTCATGGCGCCGAGGCTATCCAGCGGCGAGCCGTGGGCGCGCGGAATATCGCTCCCTGTCCTTGCGCCGGACGGAACGGCCTGCTGCGACCGAAGACACGAACTCCCGCCGGCGCTATGTTGAGTCGGTCTCACGGCGACCGGCGCAGGAGAGGGGCGGGACACGTGGCAGAGCATCGACCGGACGGCAACAAGCCACCGAGGGGCGACCGGATCGTGCTCGTGATCCTGACGCTCCTGCTGGTGCCCTTCATCCTGTTCTTCCTGTGGGTCTGGATATCCGGCACGGGACCCTGGGGAAGCGCCGACACCCCTCCCGGCCCCGGCCACATCTGAGGCCACGGCCTCGCCACCCACCGTTGGTCGCCGTTCACCGCTGTGACTGCCGCCGATAGTTGGCCACTGTCGGCGACAGTTGGCCACTCCGCTGGTCGATCGCTCTGAGTGACCGTGTGACTCAGCAAGCTAACTGTCGTGTCAGCAGGGAATCTGTCGTCCAGGGTCAGTGTCGATCTCGCCGATTGTGACTGAGCGTTTCAGGTGGCCGACGAGCATTTGATCTGGCCGCCTGAGCGTTCGGCTCGCGGGCAGTGCCTTCTTCGGTCAGATCGCAGCTTGGAACGACGGGTGGAGCTGTGGGTGAGATCGGGGTCTTCATCCGCTGCCAGGTCCCCGGTGACCACTGGGCGGCAGCCCTTCCGTTCGAAGCTGATCTCCTCGGCGACGAGCCGATGTTCATACCCGTTGCCCACTGCGACCGGACGAAGCCGGCCACCCAGAAATCAACTGGGCGACCGATTCCAATCATGCAAGGATGCCTGTTCAGGACAGGGAGGCGGGGTGCTATGGGGCTGGACTACAGCTACGAGATCTTCATGCCCCCTCGGAACGTTGCGAGGGCGCTGACCCGGCTGGCCGAGCTCGCCCCCCAAGGCCGCGACACGCCGCCGCTTCCGGTGACCCTGCCGAGCGGAGAGCGGTTGATCGTGCCGTTCACCTCGAAGTTCAAAAGCGAACCGGTCGACTGTTCAGCAGGCGGCTCGCTCGAACTGGACACCTCGATCGTCATCGGCGTTGACGACGCGGTGCGCGAGTTTTTCCTCCGCGATTCCGACAGGATCGACGAGCAGGGACGAGTGTCGGTCGGGTACGTCTACTTGACGGTCAGGTTCTCGCCCGCATGGCACCCGAACTTTGCGTCACTGCAGTTCACAGCCGCTACCTCAAGCATGAGTCGGATGTTCGTGCAGTCCGCGAGCGTCAGGAAGGTGTTCACCGACCTCACCGCCACCAGCGGTGGTGTGTGCTGCCTCCTTGACACCGAGACCGAGATCTTCGACATCTGCTGGCTCAACGGTGAGACGTTCAGCGGCGAGACTGTTCCTGGCGCCCGTTTCTCGCACTTCCACGATCTCGTCGCCGCCTGGCGCGAGCCGATGGAGTAGAACGGGGAACTGCCCCCGCACGGCACACCCTGCCCGGTCAACGCTCAACTGACCAACTGACCAACTGACCAACTGAAGCACTCAGTCACAGACCGCAGCGGGCTCGGCGATTGACCTGACCGCGCCCTTGCCGTACGGCAGGATGCAGAGTCGTGATCAGCACTTCGCGCATACCTATGCCGGGCCAAGTCTGGAGCCTGGCAGCACACGACTCCTCGGGCCCTCTTTATGTAACGAGCTACGGGTCGGAGATCCTCGAAACAGCTCTGTCTGCGATCGACCAGGCCGGCGCGACGTTGTGGCAACGGACCTTTCCCGGAACCGGACATCCACGGTCCCGCATGTCACCGCAAGGCGTGCTCTGGCTGGCGCGTCCCGGAGAAGAAGGCCCTTCACTGGAGCTGGTCGATCCCGATGGTGCCACGATCAATGTGCTCGTCCCTGAGTGCCTGCCGGGCGAGGAGATCGGCGAGTTTGTGGTGCTGGACGACGGCTTCTGCATCTCATGGGTTGCCGCACATCCTGTGCTCCGAGGCGGGGCTCCGTATCGCGAGCCGCGCGTGGCTCGGTACAGCAGTGATGCCAACTGCCTTTGGTCAACGCCGATCAGCCTTGGATCAGTCTCCTATGCAGGCGTGCTGGAGATGGGCGTCGAGACCAACTGGGAGACTCGCCCCAAGCGGTCGTGGGTGCCGGAGGTAGTCGACGTCGCCCATTGGGAACCGCTGTTGGTGTCCGGCGATCGAGTGGCTGCCAGCTTTGAGGATCCCCGCGGAGGAATCGGCGCGACCTCCATCCTGGACCTGGCGACCGGCACCGTAGTCAGCTCGACGATGCCCCTGCCAACGGGCCGGAAGGCGATCGCTGGACCTGGGGAGTTCCTCATTGGCGCCCAGGGATACGGCGAGTTCAGTACCGCTCGCTATGACCGCGACGGCGATCAGGTCGCCCGCTGGAGCAGTCACGGTGCCATGGTCGTAGGCCCATCCGGGGAGATCCGTGGTCCCGAACTTGAGAACCGTCTGCCGTCGCGTTCGAGGTTCCGCGAACTGACTGGAACAGGCGACCTGGCCGACGGCCCCACTTTGACGGGCTACTACACCTCCTACCCCGCCATCGACTCTGCGGGGACCGCTGTGTTCTGGCGGGACGGCAAGCTGCTGGCCATCAACTCACGTATGGAAGAAAAGGAGTACTTCGCAGGCTCGGACTCCCGGAATGTCCTGAGCCGTACGCTGCTTCTCGACGCCGGAACCGTCGCCGTCGCACTGCACAGCGAGTTGTGGTTGTTCCGCACTCCACTCGGCCCCCTCGCGTCCAGCGCCTGGCCCTGCGGCGATGGGAATCTCCACGGAAACCCAGTCTTCCGCCTTCACTCGATTGGGTGATAATCCCCAGGTCGGCGGGGGAAGTTCGTAGTTCCTGCTCCTGCATGCCCCGCGAAGATGGTGTCGTATTCGCGTGAGTACGCAAACCGGGTCCTGGGCTCGTTCAGATGTCTGTGGCCTGGAAGCGCTGATCCGAGTCCATGCTGGCGATGCAGAACTCCGTGATCAGCTTGCTCTCGGGGCGGGCTGGCTGCGTCAGTGGACGACCACGTGGCTGTTCGACGGCGACCAGGTGGTCTGTCCGGTCCGGGACCTGGATTCGGTGCCGGCTCTGTCGTCGCAGCCAGTGCGGCGCTTCACGTGGCGGGCTCGGCAACGGCACCGCCCCGGGCTTGAGTTCATGGTCTCGACCGGGCGTCATCATGGCTTCGAGTCTCTGGAGGAACGGGATCTGCTTCGCGCGCTGGACTTCGTGCGGGTGGTGGAGGTGCTGCCGCAGCCGTTCCGACTGGCCTTCACCCACACTGGCGGCCACGCGGCACACATTCCGGACTTCCTTGCGGTGATGCCGGATGGCGGGCGGTGGCTGTTCGATGTCCGGCCCGCCGGACTGATCAAGGACGACGACGCGTTGAGGTTCGCCGCTACTCGGGAGGTGGCAGCTGCGGCCGGATGGCACTACAGCGTGGTGGCGGGCTGGCAGCCGCACGTTGTCAGCGTGCTGGACACATTGGTGTCCCGACGCCGGCCGCGCAAGGACCCTCTGGGCTTGCAGAGGGCGCTGTTGGACGTCGCGGCCGAGGGTCCCTTGCCCTTCGCGGACTTGGTGGAGTCCACCCCGTGGCCGGCGCTGGCGCGAACGGAAGCAATCCATTTGCTTTGGCATCGTCGACTCGGCCTGAACCTGGGCGAGCCGTTGAGAGACCGCTCTGTGATCTGGCTGGCCGCTCAGCGAACGATTCCCCGTCAGGGGAAACAGCCGTGAACCGCGGGCTACTGATCCTGACCCCCGGAGTCCAACTGGAGCTGAACAGTGGCACCTGGACCGTCGAGGAAATCGAGCCTCACCTCGGCCGGGTCGTCCTGGTAGCTGGAGACGGCGAGCGCCAGCGGCGACCGTTGCGCTGGTTGATGAACCACCCGGGCCTCCGCGCCCTCCCGTCAGCCGATGCCCCAAGCCGCTCCAGCAGCAGCCGGCGGAGCGCGGTGCTGTCCGACCTCACTGATGATCAGTTGAAGAGAGCCCGGATCCGGGCCGAGCATGTGCTGGAGGCGGAGACCGGATACCGGGGCGGTCACTTCTCCAGGACTCTGCCTCACGAGCCGCGGCCAGCCTACGATCCGGCGACCACCACGCTGAGCGAGCGGCGGCGGGCCAAGTCTGAGGAACTGCAGGGCCTGGTCGCCAGCGAGGCGGAGGCACTCGGGCTTCGCTTCATGAGCGAGCGCACGCTGCGGCGCCTGTCCCGATACTCAGGTGAGGATCTGGTGCTGGCCTGCGCGGACGGCCGCTGGCTGCGGGCGGGCGGCGGCCACCCGAGCATTACCGAGGAAATCCGCGAGGCGATCTTCGCAGTCCGGGAGGAGTTTCTTCGGCGTTCGCGAATGAGCATGCTGGCACGGCATCGCCTGATGCATCAGTACGTCCACGAGGTGTTTCCAGAATTTCCGCTGGAAGACGTGCCCGGCCGAACGGCGTTCACGGCCGTCTGGCGGGAGTGGTTCGGCCCTGACGGGTCACGGCAGAGATACGTTCGCACTGCTCAAGTCGCAGAAGCCGGTCGCCGGATGGTGGTTCACCGTCCGGGACAGGTAGTCGCACTGGACAGCACGCCGCTACCGGTGAAGGTACGTGAATCGGTGTTCGGCGAGCCGGTATCGGTGGTGCTCTCGCTGGCGCTGGATCTCTACACGCACTCGATCGTCGCTTTCCGATTGACGCTGGTGTCGGACACGTCGGTCGACATCGCGATGCTGCTACGAGATGTGATGATGCCGCTGCCGATGCGCGAAGGCTGGGACCAGGACATGGAGTGGCCCTATCCGGGCGTCCCGGCGACGCTGGTGGCGGAGTTCGCGGGGCATCGGGTTGCCGCACTGCCGTTCTTCGCGCCGGAGACGGTCACCACAGATCACGGCGGCCCCTACCGGAACCATCACATCGTCGCTGCCGAGCGGGCTCTGGGCTGCAGCATCCTGCCGGCTCGGACGCTTCGGGCCCACGACAAGTTCGCTGTGGAGCGGGCGTTCTCCTCGATCAAGACGCTCCTGTTGGAACACCTGCTCGGCTTCACCGGCACGGATGTCGCCGATCGCGGCGCCGACCCGGAAGCGGATGCGGTGTTGACGATGATCCAGATGGAGCACGTGATCGCGACCTGGATCGTCAAGATCTGGCAGAACCGGGTGCTGGGCGAGTACGCACCGTCCTGGGGACCGGGCGAGAAACACAGCCCGAACTCGCTGTTCGCGGCAGCCATTCAGCAGAGTGGCCTCGACCTTGAGATTCCCGATCCCAAGCTCTACTACAAGATTCTCCCGGCCCACCACGTGAAGATCCATCAAGGCCGGGGAGTGAAGATCCTCGGGCTTTGGTATTACGACGCGGTCTTGGGCGAGGACCGGTTCAAAGGCCCGTCGATGCGCGGTGGCCGGCACAAGGGGAAGTGGGTTGTCCGCTCGGACCGACGGGACCGCCGCACAGTATTCTTCCAAGACCCTGACGATCCCGAGCGGTGGCATCCCCTGCGCTGGACCGGGCTGCCTCCCGAAGGCGAGGTTCCGGCATTCTCGGACGCCAACGTTCAAACCCTGCTCGGCGAGGTCCGGCGTCGTCGGCTTGCGCCGCGATCGGACGCTGAGCTTCTGCCGGTTCTGCTCGACATCCTCGGCTCAGCGATCCCGGTCAGCCAGTGGCCGTCACAGATGAGCAAGCGAGAGAAGACCTCCCGTTCTCGCCGGGCAGCTCAGGCTGCACAAGCTGCTGTCGACCGGCCCAAGCAGCCAAGAGCGGAACCGGCCACGGACACCCGGCCTGACACCGAGGCGACGATCGTCGCCTGGCCCCTCCAGGCGAGCAGTGTCGAGGAGGCAGTCGACGCCGACCGGCGTCGTCGTCGTGAGGCCGTTGTCCAAGACCGGCAGGCGCCGCCGCCGCGACTTGGTGAGGCCCTTCGACAGCGGAATCTGTTCCTGCTGCCGGACGACGACCAACCCGAGATTGAGCTGACCGGGGAGAACGTGTGACCGATCCCAACTCGCCAGGAGCTCTCGCCGAGCTGCTAACGCGAAAACCGCCCCGGCGAGACACTTTCGAAGGCTGGCAGCACTACCGCACGACGCGCGGGACATTCGTGCCGGCACCGGAGCTGACGATCGACCAGTGGAGAGCGATGAGCCCACGTCGGCGGGCGGTCCACGATCTGCACCGCACTGCGACCCACGTGAACCTGCCACTGCAGGAGACGCCGATGTCGCTGAAGGTCTCCCGGCTCTTGAACCGGCGAATCAGCAACAACGCGCTGAAGTGGAACTCCTCCACGCATTCGGGCGTGATGATCAATGGCTTCGGCTATCAGGGCAAAACCGAGACGACCTGCGAAGTCGCCGCTGGGTTCGAGGATCGCTGGCTGGCGCTGAACGACTTCCTCAACCCGGGCGCGAAGCCCGGCACCCGGGCCCTGCATTCGCCCGTCGCATACGTCCAGACTCCGGTCACCGCGAAGCCCAAGAGCACCTGCGAAGCGATCCTGAGCTTCTTCGGCGCCGCCACCAAGGGGCTGACGCTTCCGCAGCTGGTTCAGCAGGTTGCAGCGTCGCTGGACGATCACGGCGTTCGCGCGCTCATCCTTGACGACATCACTCGGCTCCGCATGCACCGGGCCGATGACCAGGACGTCCTGGACCTCATCCGGGCATTCATGAGCATGAACGTCACCCTTGTCCTGGTCGGCGTCGACATTCCGGGCTCCGGCCTGCTGCGGGAGGCCATTTGGGACCCGAGGCAGCGGCAGTGGGTGATGCCGCCGTCCAAGCATGCCCGAGTCCATGGCCTGGAAGCCACCCAGACCGAACGCCGCTTCGACCTCGTCGAGCTGGACCCCTTCCGCTACACCACCCCAGTCGGCATCCAGGCCTTCCACCGCCACCTCGTCGGCCTGGAACAGAGCCTTCGCCTGTTCAACGCCGGTCCTGGCATGCTCACCGAGGCTGGGATGCCCGAGTACCTGATGCGCCGGACCGGCGGAGTGGTCGGGCTTTTGACGCGGTTGATCGAGGATGGCGCCCAGGAAGCCATCGACAGCGGGCGGGAACTTCTGGACGAGGCTCTCCTCGACGAGATCATCATTAGCCTCGACGACCCAGGCCGGGATCCCGATGCCGGAGAGATCCCCGTCATCGACGGCCTCAGCAACGGCCCTGGCACTGGGCCGGTGCCAGCGGGCGGCAAGCGCTCTCGCAACACCGTGTTCGACGATGGCGGTCCGCTGAGCGCCGCCGGGAGCTGACCTGTGGCATCTACGACTACCAACCCCAGGGTGCTGCCCCGAAGCCTTGACCCCTTGCCCGGCGAGAGCCTGTCTGGCTTCATTTTGCGGCTTGCATACCATCTCGACTTGTCTCCACGGGTTCTCATGCAGCGAACTGGCCTGGCCGTGCCAGGGGAAATGAACCCGTCCTCCCAGGCGCGACACCTGCTGATGCTGGAGCCGACTATCCTGGAGTCTTTCGCACGCTGCACACGTCTGACCGATTCGGAGGCAGAAGCTCTCACTCTTCGGCGCTTTGTAGGCCGATATCCGGACGTCACCGAGGCAGTAGTCCGGCCAGGCGGCGCCCTGCATCCGAGCGGCAAAGCACGAAAATGGCTATTCCTTACTTCTACCCGCTACTGTCCGCATTGCCTGGCCGGTGACGGGAGCGATATCCAGCGCCGATACGGTGGCGCCTGGAAACTTGAATGGCATCTGGGCATGGTCTTTGCCTGCCTCGAACATAACACGCTACTCGAAGAGCTCTGCCCATCGTGTCAGCAACCCGCCCACAGCCGGGGCGACTGGAACGCTACTCGAACATTGCTGCCAGCCCAATGGCTCCCAAACCTTCATCCTGCACAATGTCGCACGGGAAATCGAAATCCCAAAGAATATGTGCCCTGCGGACAGCGGCTCGATCTCCCAGGAAGACGTAAGAAGCGCCCGCTTGAGCCTCAATTTGCCGCAGTCCAGCGCAATATCCTCGATTTTCTGGCACCTGGCCACGATCCGATGACGGCCTCAGCCGCGTTGTTTGATTTGAAGGTCATGGCTGCAGTCGTCTGCGCAACCTGGCCACAGGCCGCCACTCTCGCGGCTTTCAAGCTCCCGCGCTATTTGAACGCTTACCTTGCTCAACCCAACTCGACATCGAAAAGTCCGACACGATGGGAAACGGTACCCCTCAATAGCGCGTTCACCGCAGCCGTACTTTCCCTTGCCGATACGATCCTCAGTCAGCCACGGTCGGTGCTTCAACAGACCCTCAGCGTCTTACTTGAGGGCACCGAATCCGCGAAGATCGCAAAGTTGAATAGGACCCGGGGCACTCTCGCCTCGGGATGCTCACCTCAAACCCGCCTCGCTATCGAACACGCCATGGCCCTGCGCTCCCCGAGGCCTTCAATGAAGCCTGGCCCGGATGCAGAACCCATCATCCCAGTCCTTCAGCGGCCGTTCCTGGGTGAGCATATCCCTCAGCGAATCCCGACCGACTGGTACAGGGTTCTCACCAGCAGTGGCGTCAGGGTTCACGCGCGAGGCGATGACCGATTTCGCCGGACGGCTTCCATTCATCTCGTCCAGGCAACAACGGGCATGTCATTTTTCGCCGCTGCCCAATTTCTCGGGATCCCGACTTCCTGGCTTAGCGGTCAAGGGAAGAAGGTCTCTGACCTCACCGCCAATGAGAAACGCTTCGCCACCAATCAAGGCCTCGCAGCAGCGTTCGAGAGGCTTGCTGAGCGCATCGCCAAGCTACCTCTCATTGACTACAGTCATCGTCGGCAGCAGCTTAGCTTCTGGCATCTCAGCCACGACGAATGGCACGCTATCGCCGACCGGCTCCCGCTACTTGTAAGCGGCGAGCGAAAGATTCATGAGGCCAGCCATACTCGTGAATGCGCTTCCGCCTATATCTGGTCCAAAGCGACTGGCAGCGAATGGGCTCTGGCGCCATGCTTTCATCCTCCGTTCACCACCCGCGCCCGCCACATCTTCCCAAACGTTGTCGAATTCCGATTCCTCGACCGTATCCACTACGCAGAGCAAGCGCCGGAATTCTTTCAAGCCCTGCGACGAGCTCTCGACGCTTACGTCAGCCAGCTGACGCTGCGGATCTCAGCATCTGCATAGCGGGCCGCCCTCCCACTATTGCTACTCTCCGTGATCGAGCGGCGAGACGACGGCCAACTATCTCCGACCGGAGTGGCCAACCATCGCCGACAACTTGGCTCACCACCTGCGCAAGCCTCCAGCTCGCTGGCCAACTATCGGCGGCAGTCACACCCGCCGAGCGGCACACGGGGAGTGACGCGGCCGAAAAACAAGCAGGCATGATTGCTTTTTTCTCCGACCGGTGCCACGCTGCTGCCCGGCGGCACGCGTGCGGCGTGCCGCCAACCCGCCGGCAGGGGAGGCGTTTTGGCGCGCACGAGCTCGGTACTGCGGATCGGCAACGCCTCGGGGTTCTACGGGGACCGTTTCGCGGCGGTGCGGGAAATGCTCACGGGCGGGCCGCTGGACGTGCTCACCGGGGACTACCTCGCCGAGCTGACCATGCTGATCCTGGCGCGGGACCGGCTGAGGGATCCGTCGCTCGGGTACGCGCGGACGTTCCTGCGGCAGATGGAGGAGTGCCTCGGGCCGGCCCGGGAGCGGGGCGTGCGGATCGTGGTGAACGCGGGCGGCCTCAACCCGGCCCGACTCGCCGAGCGGTTGGGGGAGTTGGCGCGGCACCTGGGGATTCCGACCGCCGTCGCCCACGTGGAGGGGGACGACCTGCTGCCGCGCCAGGAGGAACTGGGGCTGCCGGAGGGGGCGTTGGCCGCCAACGCCTACCTCGGCGGGTTCGGGATCGCCGCCTGCCTGAGTGCGGGAGCGGATGTGGTGGTCACCGGACGGGTGACCGACGCCGCGCTGGTCGCCGGGCCGGCGATCGCCCACTTCGGCTGGTCCGCCACCGACCTCGACGCCCTCGCCGGGGCGGTGGTGGCCGGGCACGTCCTGGAGTGCGGCGCCCAGGCCACCGGCGGCAACTACGCCTTCTTCCGCGAGCACGACGTGGACCGCCCCGGCTTCCCGCTGGCCGAGCTGCACCCGGACGGCTCCAGCGTGATCACCAAGCACCCCGGCACCGGCGGAGCCGTCACCCTCGGCACCGTCACCGCCCAACTCCTCTACGAGACCGGCGGACCGCACTACCTCGGCCCCGACGTCACCGCCCGGCTGGACACCGTGAGACTCACCGAGGAGGGCCCGGACCGGGTGCGGATCGACGGCGTGCGCGGCGAGGCCCCGCCGCCCACCCTGAAGGTCGGCTGCAACCGGCTGGGCGGCCACCGCAACGAGGTGGTGTTCGTCCTCACCGGCCTGGACATCGAGGCCAAGGCCGCCGTGGTGCAACGCCAGTTCACCGCCGCCCTGCCGCCGGAGGCCCGCCCGGCCGAGCTGCGCTGGACCCTCGCCCGCACCGACCACCCGGACGCCGACACCGAGGAGGCCGCCTCGGCCCTGCTCCGGTTGACCGCCCGCGACCGGGACCCGGCCCGGGTGGGCCGCGAACTCGGCAAGGCGGCCGTTGAGTTGGGCCTCGCCGGATACCCCGGCTTCCACCTCACCGCGCCGCCCGGCCCGGGCGCGCCGTACGGGGTGTTCAGCGCGGCGTACGTCGACGCCAAGCTGGTCGAGCACACCGCCGTCCTGCCGGACGGCCGCCGGATCGTCGTCCCGCCCGCCCCGGTCACGGGCCAACCCGTCGACGTGGCGCAGGAGTTGCCTGATCCGCTGCCGCCGGGCCCGACCCGCCGCGCCCCGCTCGGCCTGGTGCTCGGCGCCCGCAGCGGCGACAAGGGCGGCGACGCCAACCTGGGCGTCTGGGCCCGGTCCGAGGACGGCTGGCGCTGGCTCGCGCATACCCTCACCGTCGACCGGCTGCGCCAACTTCTGCCCGAGACCGCCGACTTGGCCGTCACCCGGCACCTGCTGCCGAACCTCAGGGCGGTCAACTTCACCCTCACCGGCCTGCTCGGCGAGGGCGTCGCCGCCCAGCACCGCTTCGACCCCCAGGCCAAGGCCCTGGGGGAGTGGCTGCGCTCGCGCCACGTGGACATCCCGGAGGCTCTCCTTTGACCGCCCTGCCCACCCGTGTCGACCCGGCCGGGCCCGAGTACGCCGAGCACCGGGCCGCGATGATCGCCAAGCTGGCCGCGCTGGACGGCGAGCACGCCAAGGCGCTGGCCGGTGGCGGCCCCACGTACGTGGAGCGCCACCGCGAGCGCGGCAAGCTCCTGGCCCGCGAGCGGATCGAGCTGCTGGTCGACCAGGACTCGCCGTTCCTGGAGCTGTCCCCGCTGGCGGCCTGGGGCAGCGACTACCCGGTGGGCGCGGCGCTGGTCACCGGCATCGGCGTGATCGAGGGCGTCGAATGCGTGATCACCGCCAACGATCCGACGGTGCGCGGCGGCGCCAGCAATCCGTGGACCCTGCGAAAGGCCCTGCGGGCCAACGAGATCGCGCTGGACAACCGCCTCCCGCTGGTCAACCTGGTCGAGTCCGGCGGCGCCGACCTGCCCAGCCAGAAGGAGATCTTCATCCCCGGCGGCGCCCTGTTCCGCGACCTCACCCGGCTGTCCGCCGCCGGAATCCCCACGGTGGCCGTGGTGTTCGGCAACTCGACGGCCGGTGGCGCCTACGTGCCGGGGATGTCCGACCACACCGTGCTGGTCAAGGAGCGCGCCAAGGTCTTCCTCGGCGGCCCGCCGCTGGTCAGGATGGCCACCGGCGAGGAGGCCGACGACGAGTCGCTGGGCGGCGCCGAGATGCACGCCCGCACCTCCGGCCTGGCCGACCACTTCGCGGTGGACGAGGCGGACGCGCTGCGGATCGCCCGCCGGATCGTCGCCCGGCTCGACCACCGCAAGCCGGGCCCCGACCCGGACCGGTTCGCCGAGCCGCCGAAGTACGACGAGGAGGAACTGCTCGGCATCGTCCCCGGCGACCTCAAGGTGCCCTTCGACCCGCGGGAGGTGATCGCCCGGATCGTCGACGGCTCCGACTTCGACGAGTTCAAGCCGCTCTACGGCACCAGCCTGGCCACCGGCTGGGCCCGGTTGCACGGCTACCCGGTCGGCATCCTGGCCAACGCCCAGGGCGTGCTGTTCAGCGCGGAGTCCCAGAAGGCCGCCCAGTTCATCCAGTTGGCGAACCAGCGCAAGACCCCGCTGCTGTTCCTGCACAACACCACCGGCTACATGGTCGGCAAGGACTACGAGCAGGGCGGCATCATCAAGCACGGTGCGATGATGATCAACGCCGTCGCCAACTCCACCGTCCCGCACCTGTCCGTGCTGATGGGCGCCTCCTACGGGGCCGGCCACTACGGCATGTGCGGCCGGGCGTACGAGCCGCGCTTCCTGTTCTCCTGGCCGAGTGCCAAGTCCGCGGTGATGGGCCCGCAGCAGCTCGCGGGGGTGCTGTCGATCGTCGCCCGCCAGTCGGCCGCGGCCAAGGGCCGGCCGTACGACGAGGACGCCGACGCCGCGATCCGGGCGATGGTCGAGCAGCAGATCGAGGCGGAGTCGCTGCCGGTCTTCCTGTCCGGCCGGCTCTACGACGACGGCGTGATCGACCCGCGCGACACCCGTACGGTGCTCGGGCTGTGCCTGTCCGCGATCCACAACGCGCCGGTCGAGGGCGCGCGCGGCTACGGCGTCTTCCGTCTCTGAGAGGGCTACCGACGATGACCACCAAGACGCTGATCACCAACCTGCTGGTCGCCAACCGGGGCGAGATCGCCCGCCGGGTGTTCCGCACCTGCCGGGAGCTCGGCATCGCGACCACCGCCGTGCACTCCGACCCGGACGCCGGCGCCCCGCACGTGCGGGAGGCCGACGCCGCGGTCCGGTTGCCCGGTGCCGCGCCCGCCGACACCTACCTGCGCGGCGAGCTGATCGTGCGGGCCGCGCTGGCGGCCGGGGCCGACGCCGTCCACCCGGGGTACGGATTCCTGTCCGAGAGCGCCGAGTTCGCCCGGGCCGTGCTGGACGCGGGCCTGGTGTGGGTCGGCCCGCCACCGGCCGCGATCGCCGCGATGGGCTCCAAGGCCGCCGCCAAGCGGCTGATGGCCGCGGCCGGGGTGCCCGTCCTGGGCGCGCTCACCGAGCCCGCCGAGGCGGACCTGCCGGTGCTGGTCAAAGCCGCGGCCGGCGGCGGCGGGCGCGGCATGCGCGTCGTCCGGAGCCTCGCGGACCTGCCCGCCGAGATCGAGGCCGCCCGGGCCGAGGCGGCCAAGGCCTTCGGCTCCGACGAGGTGTTCTGCGAGCGCTACCTGCCCACCGGCCGGCACGTCGAGGTCCAGCTGCTGGCCGACGCCCACGGCACGGTCTGGGCGGTCGGCGACCGCGACTGCTCGCTCCAGCGGCGGCACCAGAAGGTGATCGAGGAGGCCCCCGCACCCGGCCTGCCGGAGGCCGTACGGGCCGAGCTGCACGCGGCGGCGGTGAACGCCGCCCGGGCGATCGGCTACGTCGGCGCCGGTACCGCGGAGTTCCTGCTCGCCGAGGACGGCCGGTTCTTCTTCCTGGAGATGAACACCCGCCTCCAGGTCGAGCACCCGGTCACCGAGGCGGTCACCGGCCTGGACCTGGTGGCCCTCCAACTGGCCGTCGCCGAAGGGGAGGAACTGCCCTCGGCCACCCCGCCGCCGACCGCCGGCCACGCGATCGAGGCCCGGCTGTACACGGAGGACCCGTCCAGGGACTGGCAGCCCGCCACCGGCACCCTGTACCGGCTCGAACTCGCATCTGGTCACAGCGAGTTCACCGACGGCGCGGTGCGGCTGGACTCCGGTGTCGAGTCCGGCAGCGAGATCACCCCGCACTACGACGCGATGCTCGCCAAGGTCATCGTCCGGGCGCCGAACCGCGCCGCCGCCGCCCGCCGCCTGGCCGACGTGCTCGCCCGCGCCCGGATCCACGGCCCGGCCACCAACCGGGACTTGCTGGTCCGCGCGCTGCGGCACCCGGCCTTCCTCGCCGAACGCCTGCACACCGGCTTCCTCGCCGAGCACGCGGCCGAGCTCACCGCCCCCGACGCCGAGGGCGCCGGGCGCGCCGCCCTGGCCGCCGCACTCGCCGACGCCGCCGCCCGTCGCACCGCCCTGCCGTCCGGCTGGCGCAACCTGCCCTCCCAGCCCCAGTCCAAGCGCTACCGGGCCGCGGACGGAGCGGAGTCGGAGGTCCGCTACCGCCGGACCAGGGCGGGACTGGAGGCCGATGACCACCCGGACGTCGAACTCGTCAGCGCCACGGCGGACTCGGTCGTCCTGCGCGAGGGTGCGGTCCAACGCCCGTACGCCGTCGCCCGCTACGGCGACCGGGTGTACGTCGACACCCCGACCGGCAGCACTGCGTTCACCGTGCTGCCGCGCTACCCCGACCCCACCGCCGGGACGGACCCGGGCGCCCTGCTCGCCCCGATGCCCGGCACCGTCGTGCGCACCACCGCCGCCGTGGGCGACACCGTCTGCGCCGGGCAGCCGCTGCTCGTGCTGGAGGCGATGAAGATGGAACACCGCGTCACCGCCCCCGCCGACGGCATCCTGGCCGAACTCCGCGTCACCCCCGGGGAGCAGGTCGACCTCGGCACTCTGCTCGCCGTCGTCAAGTCCCCCGAAGCGGCCTGAAACTCCCCCCTACGGTCTGAGGAAGGACCCGCATGTCCGGCATCGGCAGTCAGCTCCTCGAAACCCCCGAACGCACCGCCCTGCGCCAGGCCGTCGGCGACCTCGGCCGCCGCTACGGCTCCGCCTACTACCTGGCCAAGGCCCGGGCCGGTGAGCCAGCCGACGAACTGTGGGCGGAGGCCGGCAAGGCCGGCTACCTGGGCGTCAACCTGCCCTCCGAGTACGGCGGCGGAGGCGGCGGCATCAGCGACCTCGCCATCGTCCTGGAGGAACTCGGCACCGCCGGGTGCCCGTTGCTGCTGCTGATCGTCTCCCCGGCGATCTGCGGCACGGTGATCGCCCGCTACGGCACCGAGGAGCAGAAGCGGCGCTGGCTGCCGGGACTGGCCGACGGCAGCCGCCGGATGGCCTTCGGCATCACCGAGCCGGACGCCGGCAGCAACTCGCACCGGATCTCGACCGTCGCCCGCCGGGACGGCGACGACTGGCTGCTGACCGGCCGCAAGGTGTTCGTCTCCGGCATCGACCACTCGGACGCCGTGCTGTTCGTCGCCCGCACCGAGGACGAACGCACCGGCAGGCTCAAGCCCTGCCTGTTCGTCGTCCCGCGTGACACCCCCGGCTTCGAGTACCGGGCGATCCCGATGGAACTCGTCGCCCCCGAGAAGCAGTTCCAGGTCTTCCTGGACGACGTCCGGCTGCCCGCCGACGCCCTGGTCGGCGACGAGAACGCCGGCCTGCTCCAGCTGTTCGCCGGCCTCAACCCGGAGCGCATCCTCACCGCCGCCTTCTCGCTCGGCCTGGCCCGCCAGGCGCTCGGCAAGGCGGTGGAGTACGCGAGGACCCGCACCGTCTGGTCCACCCCGATCGGCGCCCACCAGGGCCTGGCGCACCCGCTGGCCCAGTGCGCGGTGGAGATCGAGCTGGCCCGGTTGATGACCCAGAAGGCCGGGCTGCTCTACGACGGGGGCGAGGACGTCGCCGCCGGGGAGGCCGCCAACATGGCCAAGTACGCGGCGGGGGAGGCCGCCGCCCGTACGGTCGACCAGGCGGTGCAGACCCTGGGCGGCAACGGCCTCACCCAGGAGTACGGCCTGGGCGCCCTGCTGGCCGCCACCCGGGTCGGCAGGGTCGCCCCGGTCAGCCGGGAGATGGTGCTCAACTACGTCGCCCAGCACACCCTCGGCCTGCCCAAGTCGTACTGACGCCCTGCCGGGCGGAGGTCACCGCGCGCCCGACAGGTGGGCGAAAACCACGGTGTTGGACCCGTACCCGGTCTTCCGGTCGAACTTCCCGCCGCAGGTGATCAGCCGCAGCTCGGCCCGCTCGGTGGCGCCGTACACCAGGGCGTCGGGGAAGTCCCGCTTCGGGAAGACCCGGACCGGGTCCACGGTGAACACCGCGGCGCGCCGGTCCTTGCGGGTCACCTCGACGGTGTCGCCCACGCGCAGCAGTCCGAGCCGGTAGAACACGGCCGGTCCGCTGCGGGTGTCCGCGTGGCCGATCACGACGGCGTTCCCGGCGGCGCCGGGCGCGGTGCCGTCCCGGTACCAGCCGGTCAGGTTGCGCTGGTCCACCGGCGGGGTGTCCAGCCGGCGCGGCCAGCGCGACGGGTGCCGCACCGAGGGCGAGTGCGGCCGCGGCGGTGGCGGCGGCGAGCAGACGGCGGGAGGAGGGCAGAGGGGCGCGGGGGGCTCTCACGGGCGGGCGGCCGTGCTGCCTCACCGTCCGGGCGGGCGCCCTCCGGAGCAACCGCGCCACGCGTGCTCCGCCCCGGGTTCCCCACAATGGCCGAGCCTGCCCCCTGGCTGTCCGTATGCTCCTGAACGCACCCTCGACCCACTTAGTTGCCGCGTCAACTTCCTTACTGGAGGCATGCCTTGGTCTTCCGCAGCGAGTTCCCGGACGTCCCCGACGTCGACCTGCCGATCCATGAGGCGGTGCTCTCGTCAGCCGCCCGGTACGGCGCCCGGACGGCCCTGATCGACGGCCTCACCGGAGAGCGGGTGAGTTACGCCCGACTCGCCGCCTCGGTCGAGAGGTTCGCCGCCGGGCTGGCCGCGGCGGGGGTGCGCAAGGGCGACGTGGTGGCGCTGTTCAGCCCCAACTCGATCGTCTACCCCACGGCCTACTACGGCGCCACCCGGGCCGGCGCCACCGTGACCACGGCGTCCTCGCTCAGCACCCCCGGCGAACTGGCCGGCCAACTGGGCGACAGCGACGCCCGCTGGCTGATCACCGTCTCCCCGTTCCTGCCGACCGCCCGGGCGGCCGCCGACCTGCTCGCGGCCGCCGGCCGCCCGCTGACCGGGACGATCGTCCTGGACGGCGCCGAGGGCCACCCCTCGCTCGCCGACCTGCTGGCAGCCACGGGCCCCGCCCCCGAGCCGGCCATCGACCCGGGCGAGGACATCGCCGTCCTGCCCTACTCCAGCGGCACCACCGGCCTGCCCAAGGGCGTGATGCTCACCCACCGCTCGATCGCCACCAACCTCGCCCAGACCGACGCCCTCTACCGCCCCGCCGTGGGCGAGCGGGTGCTCGCCGTGCTGCCCTTCTTCCACATCTACGGCCTGACGGCGCTGCTCAACCAGCCGCTGCGGTGCGGAGCGACCGTGGTCGTGCTGCCCCGCTTCGACCTGGAGCAGTTCTGCCGCGCGATCGAGCGGCACCGGGTGCAGGGCCTGGTGGTCGCGCCGCCGATCGTCCTCGCACTGGCCAAGCACCCGCTCGTGGACAGCTTCGACCTCTCCTCCGTCGAGTACCTGCTGTGCGCGGCCGCCCCGCTGGACCAGGAGCTCGCCGAGGCCTGCGCCCGCCGGCTGGGCCTGCCGCACCTGCTCCAGGGCTACGGGATGACCGAGCTGTCACCCGTCACCCACGTGGTCTCCCCGACCGAGCCCGACCCCGCGCCCGGCTCGGTCGGCCGGATGGTCCCCTCCACCGAACTGCGGGTCACCGCCCTGGACGGCTCCGGCGACGACCTCGGCCCGGGAGAGCAGGGCGAGCTGCTGATCCGCGGCCCCCAGGTGATGAAGGGCTACTTCGGCCGGCCCTCCGACACCGCCGCCGTGGTCGACGCCGAGGGCTGGCTGCACACCGGCGACATCGGCCACGTGGACGAGCGCGGCTACCTCTTCGTCGTCGACCGGGTCAAGGAACTGATCAAGTACAAGGGCTACCAGGTCGCCCCCGCCGAACTGGAGGCCGTGCTGCTCGGCCACCCCCAGATCACCGACGCCGCCGTGATCGGCGTCACCGACGCGGACGGCACCGAATGCCCCAAGGCCTTCGTGGTCCGCGCGCCGGGCAGCGGCCTGACCGCGGAAGAGGTCGCCGGCTACGTCGCCGGGCAGGTCGCCCCGTACAAGAAGGTGCGCGCGGTGGAGTTCGTGGACGCCGTCCCCAAGTCCGCAGCAGGCAAGATCCTGCGCCGCGAACTGCGCGCCCGCGAGGCCGCCCGGGCCGGGGCCGCCTCCTGAGGACCGGGGGCCCCGGCGGACGAGGGCCGCGGCCCGTCTGTGAGGATCGATCCGCCGCGACCCCGCCGGAACAGACCCCATCGATACAGGAACTGCCACCCGCCATGACCAGCCACCCCGCCGTCCGCACCCCCCAGCAGGAACGCAGCCGCGCGACCCGGGCCCGGCTGCTCGCGGCCGCCGTGGACTGCCTGGCCGAGCTCGGCTGGCAGGGCTCCACCGTCACCGTGGTCGCCGAACGGGCCGGCGTCTCCCGGGGCGCCGCCCAGCACCACTTCCCGACCCGCGAGGACCTCTTCACCGCGGCGGTCGAGCACGTCACCGCCGAGCGGCTGGCAGCCGTCCGCGCCCACGCGGACGAACTGCCGGCCGCCGGCCCCGACCGCACCCGGGCCGTGGTCGACATGATCGTCCGCCTCTACACCGGCCCGCTGTTCCGCGCGGCCCTGCACCTGTGGACCGCCGCCGCCACCGAGGAGGGCCTGCGCGAGCGGATCATCGCCCTGGAGGGCCACGTCGGGCGGGAGGCCCACCGGGCCGCCGTGGAGTTCCTGGACGCGGACGAGAGCCGTCCCGGCGTGCGCGAATCGGTGCAGGCGACCCTCGACCTCGCCCGCGGACTCGGCCTGGCCAACCTGCTCACCGACGACGGCGTTCGACGTTCCGGGGTGATCCGGCAGTGGGCGGGCGTTCTGGAGAGTACGCTGCGGCCGGTACGCCCATGACGCCCGTACAACCGAGCGACCGGACGCCCCTGACCAAGGGGTCGCCGGGCGGCCGATGTCCGTGCAGTCTGGAGAAGAAACCCGGCCGGCACGGACCGCGAGTCCCATCCGGCCGGGCACGAGCGAACCGGGGTGCTGCCTGAATGCACGGACACGAGTGGGACGCGACCGCCGCCGGCCCCGCGCCGGACGGCGATCCCGTACGCCCGGAAGGTCACCGCCTCGTCCCGCTCGCCACGGCCCTGCTCCAGGCCGACGGACTGATCCTGCACTGGAGCGAGGACGCCGAGGCCCTGCTCGGCTACTCCGCCGAGGAGGCCGTCGGCAGCTACGCCGCCCAGCTGCTCACCGACAAGACCGACCGCCCCGCCGTGCTCGACCTTTTCCAGCGGATCATGGCCGGCAGCGGCTCCTCCTTCGTCTTCCCGGTCCGCCACCGCGACGGCCACCGGGTCGAGCTGGAGTTCCGTACCTACCCGATCGCCGGACCGGCGGGCACCCTGCTGCTGCTCGCCACCGCCTCCGACACCCGGGCCATCCACGCGATCGAGGCCGACCTCGCCGTGCTGGACGGCGTCTTCGGCCGCTCCCCGATCGGCATGGCCGTCTACGACACCGAGCTGCGCTTCGTCCGGATCAACGAGGCACTGGCCCGGATGAACGGCGTCCCGGTCGCCGCCCACCTCGGCCGACGGATATCCGCCGTCCTGCCCGGCATCAACACCGCCGAGATCGAACAGATCATGAGACAGGTGCTCAGGAGCGGCAAGCCCGTGGTCGACGCCCGCTCGCACGGCCGCGTCCCCGGCGACCCCCGACGGGACCACGCCTGGTCCGCCTCCTACTTCCGGCTGGAGGACTCCACCGGAAAGGTCTTCGGCGTCTGTTCCTCGATCATCGACGTCACCGAGCGCTTCCAGGCCGAGGCCCGCGCCGCCCGCGCCCAGGAGCGGCTCGCCACCATCGCCGAGGCCACCGCCCGGATCGGCACCACCCTCGACCTCCAGCGCACCGCCGAGGAGCTGATCGAGGCGGTCGTCCCCCGGTTCGCCGACTTCGCCACCGTCGACCTGCTGGAACCGGTGCTGCGCGGCGCCGAGCCCACCCCGATCCCCTCCGACCGGACCGTCACCCTGCGCGCCGTCGCCGTCGGGGAGAACTACGAGACCGGCCTCGCGCACGCCGTGGACGTCGTCGGCGAGACCTCCGAGTACGCCCCCGACCGCAGCTACACCCAGTGCCTGCGCAGCGGGCGACCGCTGCTGCGCGCCCACGTGGACGAGGAGGTGCTGCGCGGCCTGGTGTCCAGCGAGGACCGGGTCGCCCCCGGCATGGCCGCCGGCATCCACTCGTACCTGATGGTCCCGATCACCGCCCGGGGCATGGTCCTCGGCGGATCCGAGTTCATCCGGATGCGCAATCCCGAGCCCTTCAACGAGGCCGACGTCGCACTCGCCGAGGAACTCGTCGCCCGCACAGCCCTGGCCCTCGACAACGCCCGGCTCTACCGCCGTGAGCGGGAGACCGCCCTCACCCTCCAGCGCAGCCTGCTGCCACAGGAGATCCACCGCACCCTCGGCCTGGAGATCGCCTACCGCTACCTGCCCAGCAGCGTGGTCAGCGAGGTCGGAGGCGACTGGTTCGACGTGGTGCCGCTGTCCTGCGGCCGGGTCGCCCTGGTGGTCGGCGACGTGATGGGCCACGGCATCCGGGCCGCCGCCACCATGGGACAGCTGCGCACCGTCGCCCGGACCCTCGCCACCCTGGACATGCCGCCCGAGCAGGTCCTCACCCGACTGGACGAGACCGCCTCGGGGATCGGCGAGGGCCAGTTCGCCACCTGCATCTGCGCGGTCTACGACCCGCTGGAGCGCACCGTCCAGGTCGCCTCGGCCGGGCACCTGCCGCCGGTCTGGGTCGGCACCGACGGCGTCGCCCGAAGGGTCGAGGTGCCGCCGGGCGTACCGTTGGGCGTCGGCGGGGTCGCCTTCGAGTCGATCGGGTTCACCCTCCCCGAGGGCGGCGTGCTCGCCCTCTACACCGACGGCCTGGTCGAGCGGCGCGGCCAGGACCTGGACCACGGCATCGACCTGCTCGCGGGCACGCTGGCCGGGCCCGGCCGGACCCTGGAGGAGACCTGCGACGCCGTGATCAGTGCGCTGGTCACCGACGGCACCGAGGACGACATCGCGATGATCATGGCCCGGGCGCTGCCGGTGCCCGCCGACCGGATCGCCACCCTCCCGCTCACCGGCGGCGGCAAGGTCCCCGGCAAGGCCCGCCGCTTCACCCGCGCCACCCTGGAGGCCTGGGGCCTGAACGCGCTCTCCGACTACGCCGAACTGTTGGTCAGCGAGCTGGTCACGAACGCCCTGCTGCACGCCGAGGCGCCGCGCCGGCTGCGGCTGTTCCGCGACCGGGTGCTCACCGTCGAGGTCTCCGACGCCGGCGGCGCGACCCCGCAGCTGCGCCCCTTCGCCGAGCAGGACGAGGGCGGGCGCGGGATGTTCCTGGTCAGCGAGCTGGCCCAGCGCTGGGGCAGCCGGCTGACCAGGGACGGCAAGGTGGTCTGGGCCGAGCTGGAACTGCCCTTCGGGGCCTCGTAGCCGACGCCCTCGACGCCCCGGAGCCGGGAAGGGACGTTCCCACCTCCTGGCTACGCGTGCACCTGCTGCGGCCGCTCCGTCCGGGCGGTCTCGACCGGCTCGGCCGGCGTCGGCGCGGACCACCGCCCGCGCAGCAGCCACCAGGCCAGGACGGCCGCGCCCACCAGCAGCACCCCGGCCAGCAGCCCGGCGCTGTTCATGCCGTGCACGAAGGAGTCCTTCGCGCTCGCCAGCAGCGGCTGCGCCACCTCCGGCGGCAGCTCCTGCGCCGTCTCCACGGCCGCGCCCAGCGACTCGCCGGCCCGGGCGGCGACCTCCGGGGAGGCCCCGGCCGGGACGGACAGCCCGTTCGCGTAGATCGAGCCGACCACCGAGCCGACCAGCGCGATGCCGAGCGCGGTGCCCAGCTCGTACGCCGTCTCCGAGACCGCCGAGGCGGCCCCGGCCTTGTCGGCGGGCGCGGCGGTCAGCACCAGGTCGGCGCCGAGCGTGTAGACCACGCCCTCGGCCGTGCCGGTCACCAGGAAGGAGACGGCCAGCAGCAGGTAGCTGGTGTCCTGCTCCAGCCAGCCCAGCGCGCCCGCGGCCAGACCCATCGCCAGCAGGCTGACGGCCAGCGCCCGGCGCGCGCCGAAGCGCCGGGCGATCCGGGCGGTCAGCAGCCCGCCGGCCACCGAGCCGGCGAAGGCCGGCAGCTCCGCCAGGCCCGCCTGGAGCGGCTCGTAGCCGCGCACCAGCTGGAGGTACTGGGAGACCACGAAGATCACGCCGGACAGGCCGACCAGCGAGATCAGCGAGGCCGTGACGGCGGCGGTGAACCGCCGGTCCCGGAACAGCCGGACGTCCAGCAGCGGGGTCGCCAGCCGCAGCTGGCGGCGGACGAAGAGGGTCAGCGCGGCGGCGCCCGGCAGGAAGGTGACCGGGACGTCCCAGCGGGCGGGTCCGTGAGCGGCGCCCTCCTTGACCGCGTACACCACGCCGATCACCCCGGCCATCGACAGCGCGACGCTCAGCACGTCCCAGTGCCCCGGCTCAGGGTCCCGGGACTCCGGCAGCAGCCAGGCGCCGGACACCAGCAGCAGGACGAGCACCGGGATGTTCAGCAGGAACACCGAACCCCACCAGAAGTGCTCCAGCAGCAGTCCGCCGACCACCGGCCCGAGCGCGGCACCGGCGGTGGCGGCCGCGCCCCAGATGCCGATCGCGGTGGCCCGCTCCCGGTCGTCCGGGAAGAGGGCGCGGATCAGCGAGAGGGTGGAGGGCATGATCGTCGCCCCGGCGACGCCGAGCAGCGCCCGGGCCAGGATCAGCCAGCCCGGGCCCGGCGCGTACGCGGCCAGCAGCGAGGCTGCGCCGAAGGCGGTGGCGCCGGTCAGCAGCAGCTTCTTGCGGCCGATCCGGTCGCTCAGGGCGCCCATGCTGACCAGCAGGCCGGCCAGCACGAAGGAGTAGGAGTCGCCGATCCAGAGCAGCTGGGTGCCGCTGGGGCGCAGCGTCTCGCTGATGGAGGGCAGGGCGAGGGAGAGCACGGTCGCGTCCAGGGCGACCACGGTGACGGCCAGCACCAGGACGGCGAGGCCGGTCCAGCGCTGGCGGGCGGTCAGGGCGGGGGTACTCATGGGGTATCGGTTTCCGGTTTCCGGTCCGAGGTGCTGTGGGTCGGGGGAACGGGGTCCCGGCGCAGTGCGCCGCCGAGGAACAGCTCGGCGAGCGAGAAGGCGGCGTCCCGGGGGGCGAGCCGGCCGTCCTGGATGGCCCAGCCGAGGCCGGCCACCAGGTCGAAGAAGGCCTCGCTCAGCCAGGCGGCGCTCAGCTCGATGCGGAAGACGCCCTCGCGCTGCCCGCGCAGGAAGAGCGCGTGCAGCCGGTCGATCTGGACCTCCCAGAGGTCGTTGATCTCGCCGTCGTCGTAGAGCTGGTTCTCGCCCGCCAGGAAGGCGCAGAGCATGGCGTCCGGCACGGCGGCGTCCACCAGCCGGCGCAGCGCCGCCTCGGCGTCGCCCTCCTCGACTGCGGCGGCGTCCAGGGCGGCGGCGAAGCGCTGGAGACCGAGCCGGCCGACGTCGCGGATCAGGGCGTCGCGGCCCGGGAACAGCCGGTGCAGGGTGGCCCGGCTGATGCCCGCGGCGCGGGCGATCTCGTCCAGGTGGGCGGTGGGGCGGCGGGACAGCACGCCGACGGCGGCTTCCAGGACGGTGTCGCGATCGGTGGCCATGAGTCGAGTGTAGGACAAGTGAGACATGGATGTCTCATAATTGTTTCTCGAGTCTCGCCTGCGTCACCGGCGAATCGGGCTCGGGTAGCAAAAACCGGGGACGGCTGGTGCGCCGTCCCCGGTGGGGTGCTGCGGGCCGTGCGGCCCCGCCGCTCCGGTCAGCTCTGGTTGTAGAACCCGGTCTCGTCGAGCGGGCGGTCGATCACCATCACCTCGACGTCCGCCGGGGTGAGCAGGAAGACCCGGCGGGCGATCCGCTCGATGCCGCCCCGGGTCCCGAAGATCAGCCCGGAGGCGAAGTCGACCATGCGCTTGGCCTCCGCCTCGTCCATCTCGGTGAGGTCCATGACCACCGGGGTGCTTGCCCGGATGTGCTCACCGACCGTGCGGGCCGCTTCGAAGCCCGTCGGCCGCAGGGAGACGATCTTCGCGGGCGCGGGGACGGCCGGCACCGTCTCCTGATCCACCCACTCGTCGTCGTACACCGCGGCCGGGTAGTTCCCGGAGGGCATCAGCCACCCGTTGTGGTGCTCGTCGCGAAGTGCTCCCATGCCGCGCCTCCCTGCCTCGTCCCGTCTGGTCCCCCCGGGGGGTGCGTGCCCTTCTTGACACGTCATCCACTCGTCGGAACTGTCCGAGTATCGCACTGTTCACCGGTCCGGTGCCCGCTCGCGGCCTCCGTACGAGTCGCGCCGCACCGGAAACCCGGGCGGACCCGGGCACAGAGAAGCGACGCGGCGCAGCTCGGTACGGTTGCGCGCGTAGACCATATCGGTCGTTGCCGCAGCACAATTGACCTTTTGTCAATAATGCGCAAAAGATTTCATTCGCCGGTCGAACCGTCCACCAGTTCGCGCAACAAATCGGCGTGCCCGTTGTGCCGCGCGTACTCCTCGATCATGTGGACGAGGATCCAGCGGAGCGTCACCTCCTGGTCCTGGCGCAGCCGCTTGCCGACCGTCTCCAGCGGCAGACCGGCCGACGCCCGGCGGGCGGCGTCGATCTCCGCGCGCCAGGTCGCGAAGTCGGCGGCGACGTCCGCGGTGTCCACGTGGTCGAAGTCGCCGTCCGGGTCGGCCTCGGTCCAGTAGTGGCCGGTGGCGACCTCCTCGCCGAGCAGGATGCCCTGGAACCAGTGCCGTTCGACCTCGGCCATGTGCCGGACCAGGCCGAGCAGGGAGAGCGTGGACGGCGGGACGGAGCGCAGCCGCAACTGGTCGTCGGTCAGGCCCTCGCACTTCAGCGCGAGGGTGCTGCGGTGGTAGTCGAGCCAGGAGGTGAGCATGGCGGCCTCGTCGGCGGCCATCGGCGGGTCCACCCGCGGGGTGAGTTCGGTCATGCCGGCCATCGTGACCCCGCCGGCGCGGCGACGCCAGCGAATTGCGAGGGCCTGTCAGCCGGCCCGCTCCCGGCGGCGGGACGCGGCCGCCCGCCAGAGCCCGACCAGGCTGCCCAGCACCAGCAGGGCGATCACCCCCGCCGAGACCAGGAACGCGGCCGAACCCGGCTGGTCCGCGCTGGCCGCCGCGACGACGTACACGGCGGTGGTCGGCACCACGCCGATCGCGGTCGCGAACAGGAAGGGCAGGAAGCGGACCCCGGAGAACGCCGCGCCGTAGTTGCCCGCCTGGAACGGCAGGCCGGGCAGCAGCCGCAGCACCAGGACGCTGCGGAAGCCCTGGTCGGTGAAGCGCCGGTCGAGGGCGCCGAGCACCTTGCCGCGCAGGTACGGCCGCAGCGCCTCCCGGCCCAGTCCGCGGCCGAGCGCGAAGGCCATGGCCGCGCCCAGGGTGGTGCCGAGCACCGCGAGCAGGACCCCCTGCTGGATGCCCAGCAGCAGCCCGGCGACGGCGTTCAGCGCCGGGCGCGGCACGAAGGCGAGCGTGCCGACCGCGTAGACGAGGGCGAACAGCGGGGCGAACCAGTAGCCGGGCATCCGGTCCGCCAGTCCGCCCGAGAGCAGGTCCGTCGGGCTCCACAGCAGCAGCGAGCCGGCACAGGCTCCCAGCAGCACCACCAGCAGGCCGAACCGCCACCAGGCCGACCGGGCCGGGGCCTGCCGGTCGTGGGCGGCGGGCTCGGCGGGCTCTTCGGTGGTCGGCGCGGCGGAGGTCGTCGGGGCTGCGGGCACGGCCAGAGCCTAACCGGTCCCCGGCGCGGTCCGACCAGGGGTGGAGGTCGACGCCGGTGACCGTGATCGGCATGATGGCAGGGTGTCCGGCTGGACCCACAATCGGGTGGGGCCGGCCACACTCCCGGCCCGGACCGGGGCGGACGGGGGTTCCGCGCGGTGCACAGTGGTGCACCGACGGAAGGCGAGGAAGGTTCATGGGGACGCTGGGCGGGTGGGCGGCGGGGGCCGCGACGGGGTTCCTGCGGGCGTGCACGGTCGCGGCCGTGACCCTGCTGGTCCCGGCCGTGTGGGTGGGCGCGGCTGCGCTGGGGTGGTCCTGGGGGCCGGCCAACCCGTGGTCGTGGCTGTTGCCGCTGGTGCTGGTGTGCGTGGGCACCCTCGGACTGAGTCGCCCGGTGTGCCGGGCCGTGCGCGCCCTGGTCGCGCGCTGGGGCGGCACCGTCCTGCCCGCCGGGTACCGCCAGGCCCCGCCGGTGACCCGGATGTCCACCGGGTTCTGGTGGAACGGCTTCACGTACGAGAAGACCCGCCGCGACGCCCTGATGGACCAGCACTGGCGGGTCCGCTGGCGCGACCCGGCCAACCTGCGGGACCTGCGGTTCGTCGCCGTCGCGGCGTTCACCGCGGGTCCGGTCGCCGCGCTGCCGCCGGCCGCTGTGGCCGCGGCCGTGCTGGGGCTGGCGTCCCCGGAGGCAGCCGCCCGGCTGCTCGGGGCGCTCGCGGTGCTCGCGGCCGTCGGCGGCGCGCCGTACGCCTGGCGGGTGGCGTCACCGGTGGCCGAGCGCTTCCTGCGGCCCTCGCGGGCGATGGCGCTGGCCGAGCGGGTGGCCGAGCTGACCGCCCAGCGGGCGGACGCCACCGTCGCCCAGGCCGCCGAGATCCGCCGGATCGAGCGGGACCTGCACGACGGGGCGCAGGCCCGGCTGGTCGCCCTCGGGCTCTCGCTGGCCACCGCCCAGCTGCTGGTGGAGCGCGACCCGGAACGGGCCAGGGCGCTCATGCGGGAGGCCCAGGACGGGGCGAAGGCCTCGCTGGCCGAACTGCGCGACCTGGTCCACGGCATCAGCCCGCCGGTGCTGACCGAACGCGGACTGGTGGACGCGGTCCGCGCGCTCGCCCTGGACCTGCGGCTGAAGGTGGCCGTCGAGGCTACGGGCCCGGTCCGGGTGGACGCGCCGATCGAGTCCGCCGTGTACTTCGGCGTCGCCGAACTGCTCACCAACGCCGTCAGGCACGGCGGCGCGACCCGGGCCGGCGTCACCTTCCGCCAGGACGAACACGGGCTCGTCGTCGAGGCCGAGGACGACGGCTCGGGCGGCGTCCGGGAACGGCCCGGCGGGGGGCTCGCCGGTCTGCGCCGCCGCCTCGACGCCTTCGACGGCTCCCTCGAGATCACCAGTCCGCCCGGCGGACCGACCCACGTCAGGATGACGGTGCCATGCGAATCCTCGTAGCCGAAGACCTCTACCTGTTGCGCGACGGGATGGTCCACCTGATCGAGGCCTGCGGGCACGAGGTCGTGGCCACCGCCTCCACCGGGCCCCAGACGCTCGACGCGCTGCTGGCACACCGCCCGGACGTCTCCGTGATCGACGTCCGGATGCCGCCGACCCAGTCGGACGAGGGACTGCGGGCGGCGCTCGCGGCCCGGCGCGAGCTGCCCGGGCTGCCGGTCCTGATCCTCTCCCAGCACGTCGAGCAGCTGTACGCCCGGGAGCTGCTGGCGGACGGCTCCGGCGGGGTCGGCTACCTGCTGAAGGAGAGCGTGTTCGACGCCGACCAGTTCATCGGCTCGCTGGAGCGGGTCGCGGCGGGCGGGACGGCGATGGACCCGGCGGTGATCGCCAAGCTGCTCTCCGCCAGCCCGCCGGAGCGGGGGCTCAGCCAGCTCACCGGGCGCGAGTACGAGGTGCTCGGGCTGATGGCCGAGGGGCTGTCCAACCAGGCCATCGGCCGGCGGCTGTTCCTCAGCGACAGCGCGATCGGCAAGTACACCACCTCGATGTTCGGCAAGCTCGGCATCGACGATGACGAGGACACCAACCGCCGGGTCCGGGCCGTCCTCACCTACCTCAACCAGCTCTGACGCTCCGTTCGGCCTGCGGGGCGGCGCGGCCTTCGGACCGCACCGCCCTGCCGGGCGAAGGGTCCTCGGGGCTCAGCCGGCCTCGTCGAGGAAGGCCGGCAGCCGGTCCCGGGTGTCCCGGGCGGCGTCCGCGTGGTCGACGGCGGCGGGGCGGCGGCGCGCAGTCGTTCCAGGGCGGCGGTGAGGTCGGCGTCCGGCGTCTCGGGGGTGAGTGCGAGGAGGTGGAGGAGCAGGTTCGGGAGTTCGCCGAATTCCGGCGGGCGGTTTTCCGGGGCGGCCCCGGCGGTGCGGCCGCTGGGCCGAGGACGAGCGCCGGGTGCCCCAGTTCGGCGAGTCGGGCGGCGGTGTGCCGGTAGGACGCGCAGAGGCCCTTGTTGTCCGGCAGGACGAGCACGCCGACGCCCGTGGCCGGTTCGGGGCGGGCCGGGAAGACGGCGAATTCGGCGCTGTCCGCCGAGGTGGGGATCAAGTCGGCGGCCTCGGCCGACGTGCGGGGCCGAAGGCGGGCGGTGTGGCATCCGGCTCGTAGCACATTCGGCGGGAATTCCCCTCACCAGTGGTGGAAACCGCCGGGCACTGGAGTGCGCCCGGCGGTCGGCGATGTCAGCGGGAATTCCCGGGCGAATTGTCGATCATATCGAGGAGAGATCTTTTCCGGAAGCGTTTTTCGGTGGCATTGCGGTCACATCGTCGTCGGTGGCATTCGATTCGGCCCGGCGCAGTGCCCCGGCGCTCAGCAGCAGGGCGAAGGCGAGCAGGGTGACCAGTCCGAAGGAGACGGTGAGCGAGGTGGCCTGGGCGAGGGCGCCGATCACGGCGGGGGCGATCAGACCGGAGGTGTAGGTGACGGTGGCGACGCCCGCGATGGCCTGGCTGGGGTTGCTGCCGATCCGTCCCGCGGCGGCGAAGGCGAGCGGCACGATCACCGCGATGCCGACGCCGATCAGGGCGAAGCCGGGGATGGCCAGCGCCGGGTGGTCGGCGGCGACCACCAGGACGCCGCCGAGGGTGGCGACCGCCCCGCCCAGCCGGGTGGCGCGGACGGCGCCGAGGCGGCGGATCACCGCGTCTCCGGCCAGGCGGCTGACCGCCATGGTGAGCGAGAAGGCGGTGTACGAGGCGGCCGCGAGGGTGGCGGAGGCGCCGGTGATGTCCTTGAGGTAGACGCCGCTCCAGTCCATCGAGGCGCCCTCGGCGAACACCGCGCAGAAGCCGACCAGCCCGATCACCAGCGAGCTGCGCGGCGGCAGGGCGAAGCGCGGCGGCTCCTCCGCCGCCTCGGGCGCCCGCAGGTCCGGCAGGGCCCGGCAGACCGGCTGGGCGAGGGCGGACAACGCCAGTGCCGTGACGGCCAGCTGGAGGCGGGCGTCGAGGTCCAGGTGGGCGGCCAGGATGCCGAAGCCGGAGGCCAGCAGGCCGCCCGCGCTCCACATCCCGTGCAGCCCGGACATGATGGAGCGGCCGAGGCGCTGCTCGATCTCCACGCCCTGGGCGTTCATCGCGACGTCCGCCATGCCCGCCGTGGCGCCGTACACCAGCAGGGCCGCGCACAGCACCGGCAGTGAGGGGGCGAGCGCGGGTAGGGCGAGGGCCAGGCACCAGAGCGAGATCAGCCCGCGCACCGCGGCCCGGCCGCCGTAGCGGTGGACGAAGCGCCCGGCGAGCGGCATCGCGAGGGAGGAGCCGATGGCGGGCATCACGAGGGCCAGGCCGAGCTGGCCGGGGGAGAGGTCCAGCCGGTCCTGGATCCACGGGATGCGGGTGACGAAGGTGCCGCTGACGGCGCCGTGCACGCAGAAGACCAGCGCGACGCCCAGTCGGGAGCGGCGTGGGTCGGTGAGTGGGTCGGGGGTCGTGACTGTCATGCGGCGTTCCCTCCCGGTCGCGCGTGGCGGGGCGCGACGGTGCCCTGGGGGTGGTCTACGTGCAGGCGGACGGCTCCGCACGGCGGAGTCGTCCGTCCGGTGGTTCGTGCGATCGCCGGTTCGTGCGATCGGTTCGATAAATTATCAGGAAGGGACCCTGATAGAAACACTCTGGAAGGATGATCGGCCATGACCACCGCGCGTACGGCCACGCCGAGCACCGCCCGGGCGATCAACGACCGGCTGGCGCTCAACCTCCTGCTCGAACAGGGCCCGCTCACCGCGACCGAGCTGCGCGACCTCACCGGCCTGTCCCGGCCGACCGTCGCCGACCTGCTCGACCGCCTCCAACGCACCGGCCTGGTAGCCGTCGTCGGCGAACGCGGCGAACAGCGGCGCGGTCCCAACGCCCGGCTCTACGCGCTGGTCGCCTCCCGCGCCCACATCGCCGCCTTCGACGTCCGCGAGGGCGGCGTCAGCCTGGTCGTCGCGGACCTCGCCGGGCGCAGCCTCGCCACCGCCGAGGTGCCGGTCGAGGCGTCGGGCGGGAGCGCGGCCGACGAGGGCACCGCCGCGATGATCGTCCGCACCCTGCTGGAGACCGCGCGCGGCGCCGGCGTCGAGCAGCTGCACACGATCGCGGTCGGCGCCCCCGGCCTGGTCGACCCCGCCACCGGCCGACTCCACAGCACCGGCAAGCTCCCCGGCTGGCACGCCGAACTCCTGGCCGCGCTGCGGGAGCTGCCCGGAACCGACGTCATCCTGGAGAACGAGGTCAACCTGGCCGGCCGGGCCGAGTACCGGGTCGGCGCCGCGCGCGACCGCGACACCTTCGTGCTGATGTGGCTCGGCCACAGCGTCGGCGCCGCCGTCATCCTGGACGGGCGGCTGCGCCGCGGCTTCTCCGGCGGCACCGGTGAGATCTGCTTCCTGCCTGTCCCCGGCACGGTCGGGCTGCCCAGTGCCGACAGCTGCGAGGGCGGCTTCCACGGCCTGGTCGGCAGCGCCGCCATCTGCGCCCTCGCCCGCACCCACGGGCTGCCCGCCGACCCGGCCGGGGACGCGACCGCCGCGGAGGCCGCCGTGCGCGCGGCGCTGACCGAGGGGGCGGCGGGCGAAGCGTTCCTGGCCGAGCTGGCCGAGCGGATCGCGCTCGGCGCGGCCGCGCTCTGCGTGGTGCTCGACCCGGGCTGCGTGGTGCTCGGCGGCGAGGTCGGCCGGGCCGGCGGGGCCGAGCTGGCCGGCCGGGTCGAACGGCGGCTGGCCGGGTTCACCCCGCTGCGCACCGAGGTGCGGGCCGGTACGGCGGGCGGCGGGGCGGTGCTCGCCGGGGCGGTGCTCACCGCCGGGGACGCGGTACGGCGGGACCTGTTCGGCGAGCCGTAGGACGCCCGTCCGCGGACTGGTCCCGGGCCGTTTCCCGTCGGCGTGCCCGGTACGGCAGGATGGCGGACGGGGGGCGCGTACCCCGTACCTCGAACCACCGTCAGGAGTCGCACATGGGCCAGCCCGAGGTGCCGGTCAACCCGTACCGCATCGGTGAGGCGGCGGCGCTGCTCGGCGTCAGCGCGGACACCATGCGGCGCTGGGTGGACGCCGGGCGGCTCGCCGCCGTGCGGGACGAGCACGGGCACCGGATCATCCCCGGCGCCGAGCTCGCCGCCTTCGCCCGCGAGCTGGCCCGGCCGGAGAACGCCGAGGCCGAGGGCCGGCCGTCCTCGGCGCGCAACCGCTTCCCCGGGATCATCACCCACGTGGTGCTCGGCGACGTGGCCGCGCAGGTGGAGGTGCAGGCCGGACCGTTCCGGGTGGTGTCGCTGATCAGCCGGGAGTCGGCGGAGGAGCTGAACCTGGTGCCGGGCGCGCCCGCCACGGCGGTCATCAAGTCGACCAACGTGATGATCGAACGGCGCTAGCGTCTCCCGCCGACCGTTCCACCGACGACGAGTCACGACCTCACCCCCCCCGGCTGTCCGGAAGGATCCGATGAGCCCCGCCACCCCCGCCGACCGCCGCCCGGTGCTCGCCGTCGCCCACCGCGGTGACCCGTACCGCCACCGGGAGAACACCCTCCCCTCCGTCGAGTCCGCGCTCGCCGCCGGGGCCGACGCCGTCGAGGTGGACGTCCAGCTCACCCGCGACCGGGTGCCGGTGCTGCTGCACGACCCCACCCTGGAGCGGCTCTGGGGCGACCCGCGCTCGATCGGCCGGGTCACCACCGAGCAGTTGGACGAGCTGCGCCAGGGCGCACTGGCCGTCCCCACCCTGGCCGAGGCGATCAAGGCCGTGGCGGACGCGAACGGTCCGCGCCTGCTCATCGACCTGGACGACCCCGGCCCGGCCGCCGCCACCTGGTCCGTCGTCACCGGCCTCGGCGCCGAGGAGCTGGTCGCCTTCTGCGGCCACACCACCGCCATGCTCGCCGTGCGCGAACTCAGCCCGGACGCCGAGATCGCGCTCACCTGGAAGCAGCCCCGGATGCCCGCGCCCGCCCTGCTGCGCGACCTGCGCCCGCGCTTCCTCAATCCGCCGTTCGGCCTGGTCACCCCCCGGTTCGTCGAGGAAGCGGCGGACCAGGGCCTCGCCGTCTCCACCTGGACGGCCGACCTGCGCCGCACCATGCGCCGACTGTGCGACACCGGGGCCGCGTCCATCACGACCAACCGGATCTCCGTGCTGCGCTCCGTCGTGGACGGCCGCCGGTGACGGTGGCCGGCACCCCTCGCGGCTGGAGGGCTCCGTCCCGGAACGGCTCACCGCCTTCGCGGGCGGGGGCGTGACGGTGCGGCTCGGGGCGGTCACCCGGTCCTAGAACGGGCGGACCGTCGGATTCTCTGCTGAGATGGGTCGGTTCGGACTCAACGACGACCCCCGTCGGAGGCTGCCGTGTCCGTGGAGCGCCCGCCCGGTGGGCAGCCCGATCACCGCAAGCCGTACCTGATGCTGCCGCCCGCCGTGCGGTGGGCGGCGGCCTGGTCGGTGGCGGTGATCCTGCTGATCACCGTCGGCTCCCTGGTGGTCTTCGCGCTGGTCGAGCTGCGGGCCGCCACCGTGCCGTTCATCCTGGCGCTGCTCGGGGCCTCGCTGCTCCATCCGGTGGTGCCCTGGCTGGTCCGGCGGGGCGTGAGCCGGAGCCTGGCGGCCGGGCTGACCTGCCTGGTGCTGGTGGTCGCGGTGGTCGGGGTGATCGCGCTGCTGGTCAACTCCCTGGTGCACAGCGCCCCGCAGATCGCCGCCTCGCTCCCGGCCGCCGGTCGACGGCTGGCCCAGTGGCTCGGTCCCTTCGGGGTGAAGATCCAGCACGCGCTGGAGAACGCCAAGGGCGAGACCAACTCGCTGGTCTCGGCCCTGACCAATGGCGTGCTCTCGGGGCTCGGCCTGCTCACCCAGCTGGTCACCGGCGCGGTGCTGGCGCTGGCCCTGGTCTTCTTCTTCCTGCGCGACGGCCACCGCACCGGCGACGCCATCCGCGCCACCCTGCCGGGGCGCGGTGCCGACACCGTGGTCGCCTGCGCCGACCGTGCCTTCGAGGCCATGGCCGGCTTCATGCGGGGCACCACCCTGATCGCCCTGATCGACGCGGTCTTCATCACCGTCGGTCTGCTCGCACTCGGCGTCCCCGGCGCCCCCGGCCTGGGCGCGCTGGTCTTCATGGGCGCGTACATCCCGTTCGTCGGCGCGTTCCTGTCCGGCACGGTGGCGGTGCTGGTCGCCCTGGCCGACGGCGGGCTCGGAACGGCGCTGTGGGCGCTGGGCGTGGTGCTGACGGTCCAGATGATCGAGGGCAACGTCCTCCAGCCCGTCATCCAGAGCCGCACGGTGGAGCTGCACCCGGCGACCGTGATGGTCGCCGTCGTGGCCGGCTCCGGCATCGCGGGCATCATCGGAGCCCTCCTGGCGGTGCCGGTGTGCGCGGCGGGCCTGGGGGTGATCGCCGTCCTCCGGGGGCGGTCGGGCGATCGGCAGTAAGTCGGTTGCCCCGGGCGGGTGGGTGTGCGAGCATCCATAATGCGACTTGAGTCGCGATAGAGGCGAAGGGGTGCGGGTGGAGCTGATCGAGGTTGCCGGGGCGGGGGACGGGCCGTACGGATTGGCGGTGGGGCCGGACGGGGGCGTCTGGTTCACCCTGGTGCACGCCGGGGAGGTCGGGCGGCTGGGCGCCGACGGGGCGGTGGAGCGGTTCGGGCTGGGCGCGCCGGGGTGCGGGCCGTCGGTGATCACCGTGGGGCCGGACGGGGCGCTGTGGTTCAGCCGGATGCGGGACCACCGGATCGGGCGGATCACAGTGGACGGGGAGGTCTCCTCCTTCGGGCTGCCGACCGCGAGTGCCGGACCGTACGGGATCGCCGCCGGACCGGACGGGGCGCTGTGGTTCACCGAGATGAACGCCGACCGGGTCGGGCGGATCACCGTCGACGGGGAGGTGACCGAGTACCCCCTGCCGTCGGCCGGGGCCTTCCCCTCGCTGATCACCGCCGGTCCGGACGGCGCGCTGTGGTGCACCCTCAACCAGGCCGACGCGATCGCCCGGGTGAGCGTCCGGGGCGAGGTGACCGTCCACCGGCTGCCCACCCGGGGCACCGCGCCGGTCGGGATCACCGCCGGGGCGGACGGGGCGCTCTGGTACGTCGGGATCGGCGGCGGGCTGGTCGGTCGGATCACCGTGGACGGGCAGGTGACCGAGTACCCGCTCGCCGACCGCGCCTCCAAGCCGCACGCGATCGCCGCCGACCCCGCCGGCTGGCTGTGGTTCACCGAGTGGGGCGCCGGCCGGATCGGCGTGCTCACCCCGGACGGGCGGGTGGACGGCCACCCGGTCCCGGGCCCCGGCGCCGAACCGCACGGGATCGCCGTCGGCCCGGACGGAGCGGTGTACGCGGCGCTGGAGCGCGGGCAGATCGCCCGAACCGGCGGGCTGAAGGGCGGCGCGGTGGACTGACGGGACGTCAAGGTGCTCGTCGGCGGCGGGCGGCAGGGCTCGCCGTCGCCGGTCCCGGTCGGGAGGTCCCGGGCGCGGGCCGGTAACTCGGGCCCAGCGGCCCCGGGCGGGCGGGCCCAAGGGCCCTGGGGTGGGCGGGGCGTGCGTTCGGATCATGGATTCGTCATCCATTCGCACGACGTTCCGAAGGAGTGCGTCCTTGAGCGCCACCCAGGCACAGGGCGACCCCACCTCACCGCCAACGGCCCTGCCACCGCGCCCGGTTCGGGCCGGGCGGCCGGGGGCGGCCCTGGTCAGACTGCTGACCACCACAGACCACAAGACGATCGGCACCATGTACCTGGTGTCCTCGTTCGCGTTCTTCCTGATCGGCGGCATCCTCGCGCTGGTCATGCGCGCCGAACTCGCCCGGCCCGGAACGCAGATCCTCTCCAACGAGCAGTTCAACCAGGCCTTCACCATGCACGGCTCGGTGATGCTGCTGCTCTTCGCGATGCCGCTGTTCACCGGTTTCGCGAACTGGATCATGCCGCTGCAGATCGGCGCGCCCGACGTGGCGTTCCCGCGCCTGAACATGCTGTCCTACTGGCTGTTCATGTTCGGCTCGCTGATCGCCGCCGCCGGCTTCGCGACCCCGCAGGGCGCCGCCGACTTCGGCTGGTTCCTCTACGCGCCGCTGTCCGACGCCGTCCACTCGCCGGGCGTCGGCTCCGACATGTGGATCATGGGCGTCACGCTGTCCGGCTTCGGCAGCATCTTCGGCGCGGTCAACTTCATCACCACCGTCATCTGCATGCGCGCCCCCGGGCTGACCATGTTCCGGATGTCCATCTTCTGCTGGAACGTGCTGCTCACCTCGGTGCTGGTGCTGCTGGTCTTCCCGGTGCTGGCCGCCGCGCTGCTCGCGCTCGAGTGCGACCGCAAGTTCGGCTCGCACGTCTTCGACCCGGCCAACGGCGGGGCGATGCTCTGGCAGCACCTGTTCTGGTTCTTCGGGCATCCGGAGGTGTACATCCTGGCGCTGCCGTTCTTCGGCATCGTCTCGGAGGTCATCCCGGTGTTCAGCCGCAAGCCGATGTTCGGCTACGCGGGCCTGATCGCCGCCACGGTGGCCATCGCCGGGCTCTCGGTGACGGTGTGGGCGCACCACATGTACGTCACCGGACAGGTGCTGCTGCCGTTCTTCTCCTTCATGACCTTCCTGATCGCAGTGCCCACCGGCGTCAAGTTCTTCAACTGGGTCGGCACCATGTGGAAGGGCTCGCTGAGCTTCGAGACGCCGATGCTCTGGACGGTCGGCTTCCTGGTCACCTTCCTTTTCGGCGGTCTGACGGGCGTGCTGCTCGCCGCCCCGCCGATCGACTTCCACGTCTCCGACTCGTACTTCGTCGTCGCCCACTTCCACTACACGCTGTTCGGCACGGTGGTGTACGCGATGTTCGCCGGTTTCCACTTCTGGTGGCCCAAGATGACCGGCAAGAAGCTCGACGAGCGGCTCGGCCGGATCACCTTCTGGACGCTCACCGTCGGCTTCCACACGACGTTCCTGGTGCAGCACTGGCTGGGCGCCGAGGGCATGCCCCGCCGGTACGCCGACTACCTCGCCTCGGACGGCTTCACCACGCTCAACACCGTGTCCACCATCGGGTCCTTCCTGCTCGGCCTGTCGATCCTGCCGTTCCTCTACAACGTCTGGAAGACCGCCAAGTACGGCGAACGCGTGACCGGGGACGACCCCTGGGGCTGGGGCCGCTCCCTGGAATGGGCCACCTCCTGCCCGCCGCCCCGGCACAACTTCGTCAAGCTGCCCCGGATCCGCTCCGAATCCCCGGCCTTCGACCTCCACCACCCGGACATCGCGGCCCGGGACGTGCTGGAGAACACCGGGAAGCCGGCCGCGCACCTGGGCGGGGTGGAACCGGTGAAGTACGACCGGCCGCTGACCCGGGCGCAGCGGGCCCGGGCGTCGTCCTCGTCCGTGTCCCCGTCCGCTGACGGCTGAGGCCGGCGCCCCGAACGGTCGTCCCCGCCGGTGCAGTTGCCCCCGGGCGGGCGGGGACGGCCCCCGCCACTCCCCGTGATCCGTGCGCCCCAGGAAGGCCGGCCCATGACCCACACCGTGCTCGCCATCGGCACCGCCGCGCTCACCGCGAGCGGCTGCGTCTGGTACCTGCCCGCCATCGCCGACCTCCAGGCCGGTGCCGACCGGCCCCGCTCCACCCGTACGGCCGCGGCGGCCTGCGTGCTCTGGTGGGCGGCGCTCGCACTGGCCGGCGGACTGCTGCTCGCCGTGCCCGACTGGCACCCGGCCGCCCAGGTGGCCCTCACCGGGCTGGTCGGCGGCACGGCCCTGCGGCTGCGGGCGGCGTGGGAGCGGCGCGGCGAGCAGCGCGAGAGCGCGGCGCGCTGGGCCGCGCTGGAGGCCGGCCCGGTGCCGCGGAACGGCCGCCCGGCGGCCGTCGCGCTGGCCGGCTGGCTGGTGGTGGGCGCCGCCGTGGCCTTGCTGGGGGCGGTGGCGATCCTGCTGTCCGACGGGGGCGGCCCGGCGGCGAAGCTGGTGCTCGCGGCGGTGAGCGGGACGGGGGTCACGCTCGCGTTCCTGCTGGTGGGGCTGGGCAACCTCCGGCGGCAGGGGCGCTGAGGGGTGTTCACCGGGTGTCCGGGCCGCCGGTAACGGCGTCCGGCCCGCGCCGGCGGGGGGACGGCGCGGGCCGGACGCCGTTGGGCGGGGGCCGAGGGGCGGAGGGATCAGAAGTAGGTCGGGATGTAGGCGTAGCAGGGCTGGGAGTGGCTGTAGACCATGACGTTGCCGGTGTTCTTCCCGACGATGCCGTCCGGGACGATGCTGGGGTTGGTCTGGCTCTGGACCTGCTGGAAGTACGTCACCAGGCCCTTGGTCTGGGGGCCCCAGAGGCCGTCCTCCGCCACCCGGGCGCCGGAGTTGCCCGCGACGTTGGTGACCCAGTCGTTGAGGAGGGTCTGCACGCAGTGGACGGAGTTGTAGCTGTTCGGGTAGCCGTCGCCGATGTACGAGGCGGTGGTCGACGCCTGGGCGGGGGCGGCCAGGGCGAGGGTGGCAGCCGCGGTGGCGAGGGCGAGGGTGGTCTTCAGGGCGAGCTTGGTGCGCTTCACGGAGGTCCTTCGGTCGGTCCGGTGGGTCGGGCCACCAGCCAAACAGTGCGCGGGCCGTCCCACGAGGCCCGCACGTCCCGGGACGGGGGAAGGGACGGTCGAGCCGTGCCGGAGCGTCCCGCGATGGGGCCGTTGGGCCCTGGGCCGGTACCGCCTCGCGGGGATGATGCGGTGGGCCCCGCTGTTCGTGTGCGGGGGTGACGAGGGCGGAGCCGCGTGATGGCGACCATGGCGGAGGGTGCCGGGGCTTCGGCGCCGGTCCGGGTGTTCCTGCTGGACGACCACGAGGTGGTGCGCCGCGGTGTGCACGACCTGCTGGACGGCGAGTCGGACCTGGTGGTGGTGGTCGGGGAGGCCGCGACGGCGGAACAGGCACCGCATCGGCCGGTGACCGGAACGGCGGCGTCCCCTACGCTGGGCCCGGGCACCGCCGACGGAGGGACCGTGACACCGTGTTCGACCCCGTGATCGCCGCGCTGTACGAGCGGGACGAGACCAGCCGGACGCTGGGGATCGCCCTGGAGGAGGTGTCCGCCGGGCGCGCGGTGATGCGGATGACGGTGGCCGCGACGATGGTGAACGGGCACGGCACGGCGCACGGCGGGTTCCTGTTCCTGCTGGCCGACGCCGCGTTCGCGTACGCCTGCAACAGCCACGGCCCGGTGACCGTCGCCCAGGCGGCGCAGGTGGCCTTCCTGGCCCCGGCGGCCGTCGGGGACGAGCTGGTCGCCGAGGCGGTGGAGCGCTCGCGGGCCGGGCGCAGCGGGATCTACGACGTGACGGTGCGTCGGACGGGCGGCAGGGTGATCGCCGAGTTCCGCGGGCAGAGCGTGGTCATCGGGGGCCGGCCGCAGCACGACTGAGCCGGCCCCCGTGCGGTCAATCCCGGGGGCGCTCGTCCAGGACCTGTTGGAGTTTGCCGGTCCGGGGGTTGGTGACCAGTTCCGAGCGCGGCACCCACTCCACCGTGAGGTGGTGGATGCTGCCGACGGCGACCTCCGACGGGTAGAGCGGCAGGGCCGCGTAGACGGCGTCGACGAGCCGGCCGGCGAGGTCGGCGGGCGGCGGCTGGCCGATGTGGCCGAGCCGCAGGACGACCCCGTCCCGGCCGTTCCAGCGCCGTTGCACCAGCTGCATCCCGGCGATGTGCTGCTTCGGGTCGGCGGCGAGCAGGACGGTCCGGATCTCCTCGGTGGGCAGGGTGACGGTGCCGACCCGGGCGCCCTCGGCGGAGCGGCCGAGCAGGCGGAAGCGGCGGCACTCGCCGTCGACCCATTCGGCGCGGTCGCCGGTGGGGTAGCGCAGGATCGGCATCAGGGTGCGGAACAGGTTGGTGACCACCACCCGGCCGGGTGTGCCGGCGGTGGTGACGGGCTCGCCGGTGACCTCGTCGAGCAGTTCCACCACCGTGCGGTCGGCGAAGGCCTCGTGGACCCGGACGTCCTCGCCGGGGACGGGCGCGCCGACCAGCCCGGCGTCGTTGGAGGCGTAGCCGACCGAGGCGACGGCCGCCCGGGGGAAGGCGCGGGAGAGCAGCGGGCGCAGGTCGGCGAAGAGCAGGTCGCCGCCGAACAGCAGCAGTTCGACGCCGTCGGCGCGTTGCCCGCGGGCGACCAGGCACTCGGCGACGGCGCTGAGCTTCATCGGCTCGCCGGCCAGGACGTGCACGCCGAAGCCGGTGATCAGGTCGGCGACGTAGTCGTCCGGGGCGGCTCCGCCGACGCCGAGGCGGACGTTGTCCACCGGGGCGTGGTGCAGGGCGTTCTCGATGTAGAGGAAGCCGCCGTAGAGTTCGCCGGCGACGAACAGGTTGGCCACCCGGTGGCCGGGCCGCAGGCCGGCCCGGACGAGGCCGGCGCCGAAGGCCGTGACCGAGTCCGCGTGTTCGGCGCGGGTCCACGGGGAGAACTTCGGGACGCCGGTGGTGCCGCCGGTCCTGTAGACGCCGGCGTCGGTGAGCGGGCCGGTGAGCACCCGGTTGTCGGGCCAGGTGTTGGCGGCCCAGAACGCGGTCTGGTCGATCACCGGGAGCCGGTCGAGCCGGTCGACGTCCGGCGGGAGGTCGCGGTAGAGCTCGGCGTAGAACGGCGAGTTGGCGCGGGCGAAGCGGACCAGCTCGGCGAGGGGCTTGGCGGGCATGGCGGGACTCCGTGGGTCAGGTCGTGGATCAGGACGCGGGCGGGGGATGCCCGAGCCAGGTGCGGGCGAGGGCCTGGACGGCGGAGCCGTCGGGGTCGGCGAGTTTGGCGGCCAGGTAGTCGGCGGCCCAGGCGTTGGTGGGCACCCGGAACGGCGGGTGCCGTTCGCCGAGGGTCCGGACGACGACCTCGGCGACCTCCCGGGCCGGCTGGCCGGCCGACTCCCAGCCCTGGCCGCCGATCCAGGCGAGGTAGCCGGCGAAGGTGGGTGCGTACGGTCCGGAGGCGGCCTGGAGGGTGGCCCGGTTGACGTCGGGGAAGACGCCGAAGCCGGTGTCCGGGACGAAGCCCGGCACCACCAGCGAGACCCGGACGCCGTGCGCCGCCGCGACCGGGGCGAGCGCCTCCATGAAGCCCTCGACGGCGAACTTGGCGGCGCAGTAGGCCTCGTTGAACGGCTGGCCGACCACACCGTGCACGCTGCCGACGGTGACCAGCCGGCCGCCGGTGGCGCGCAGCAGCGGCATCGCGGCCCGGCTGACCGTGGCGACGCCGAAGAAGTTGACGTCCAGGTTGGCGCGCAGCGCCGCGTCGGTGGACATCTCCAGGGTGGGGTCGGAGTTGGAGACGCCCGCGTTGTTGACGACGGCGTCGAGCCGTCCGTACGTCCGCCGCACGGAGTCCAGGCAGTCGGTGACCGACCCGGGGTCGGTGACGTCCAGCCGGCGGACGTCCACGGTGGCCCCGGCGGCCCCGGCGGCGCGGTGCAGGGCCGTCGCCCGGGCGGGCTCGCGCACGGTGGCGACGGTGGTGTACCCGGCCCGGGCCGCGGCGAGGGCGGTGGCCAGGCCGATGCCGGAGGAGGTGCCGGTGATCAGCAGGACCCTTCCCGCCGGGTCCGCCGGGTGCGGATCGCTCATGCGCCCGCCCCCGCCGGCGGCTGGTCGGCCCCCTCGCGGCCGGCGGCGTCCAGGAGCGGCTGGAGACCGAGGGCGGGGACGAAGGAGCAGGCGGCGAGCAGGGTGCCACCGGCCATCACCGCCCGGGTGGCGTCCAGGATGCCGAGCGGTCCGGTGAGCAGGGTGACGGCGAGCCCGCCGACCAGGGCGGCGAGCGGGATCACCCCCCAGGTCACGGTCCGGAAGGCGGCGTGCATGACGCCCTGGTTGCGTGCGGACATCCGGGACTGGCGGGCGGGGGCGCTGCACACGTTGATGCAGGACATGAAGAAGCCGTAGCAGCCCATGGTCACGGCGATCACCGGGCCGGGCGGCAGCGCGGGCGCGGCGAGCACGCCGAGGCCGACCAGGCAGTGCAGCAGCAGCGACCACGCCATGGTCCGCCCCAGGCCGAACCGCCGGGAGAGCCGGGGCGCGACCACGGCCCCGAGCAGCGCGCCGAGCGCCGCGACGGACATGGCCGCGCCGAAGACGCCGACCCGCACGCCCAGGCCGCGGTAGGCGAGGACGGGCAGCACGGTGACGAACACGGGGCCGCCGGAGTTGAGGGTGACGGCCGCCAGCACCACCCGGCGCAGCACCGGGTCGGCCCAGTTGAGCCGGAAGCCGAGGGTCAGCCGCTCTCGGATCGAGCCCTCCTCGACCGTCCGCTCGCCCCAGGGCCGCATGTACCGGAAGCAGACCGCCGAGACCAGGTAGCTGGCCGCGTCGACCAGCAGGGCGGCCACCCCGAGCGCGCCGTAGAGGGCGGCGGCGACGGACGGCCCGGCGACCTCGGCGACCGAACCGCTGCCCTCCAGCCGGGAGTAGGCGCGGACCATCCCGTCCTCGGGCACCACGGCGGGGACGGCGACCAGGTAGCCGACGTTGAAGAAGATGGTCGCGCCGCTGATGACGGCCACGCAGCCGAAGAGCAGCGGGGTGGAGAGCGCGTCGAGCGCGTACGCGAGCGGGATCGCCGCGACGGCGCCCAGCCGGACCAGGTCGCAGGCGAGCATCGTGCGGCGCTTGTCCCAGCGGTCCACCAGCACACCCGCGACCGGCCCGAGCAGCGGGATGCCGAGGTACTGGGCCATCGCGACCACGCCGACCTGGAGGGCGGAGGCGTGCAGCACGAAGATCATCAGGGTCGGGACGACGAAGACGGTGACCTTGTCGCCGACCAGGCTGACGGTCTGCCCGGCCCAGAACAGCGAGAAGCCGCGGCCGAGGGGTGACTCCTCGGGCCGGGCCCGGGCTGCTTCCGCGGTCACGACTGCTCCCGGACGACCAGGGCGGCGGTCTTGCCGGTGCGGCCGTTGCTGACCAGCTCGTCCACCGGACGCACCCGGAAGGACCCGGGGTCGTGCTGGAAGGCGGTGCTCAGGGTGGAGGTGTCGCCGAACAGCTCCTTGCGCAGCCGCTCGACGTCCGGGGCCGCGCCCTGGCCGGCGGCCAGCACCAGCACCTCCACGCCGGTGGCCCGGCCACCCTGTTCGGTGAGCACCACCTGGGCCCGGGCGACCGCCGGTTCTCGCTCGGCCCGGGCGATCAGCTCGTCCACGTCCAGCCCGAGTCCACGCACCTGGACGACGCTGTCGCGCCGGCCCAGGACGCGCATCGCCGGCTCCGGGCGGCCGCACGGGCAGGTGGTCAACTCGCCCGCGTCGCCGGTGCGGTAGCGCAGCACCGGGTTGAGCACCTCCGGGTCGAGGGCGGTGAAGTCCAGCAGCCCGCCGGCGTCGGCGTCGACGTGCACCAGCTGCTCCGGCAGCGGATGGAAGACGTCCGCCGGGCAGTGCGGGGTGTTGGTGCCCACCACCCAGGTCTCGGTGCTGCCGAACATGCCCCAGCGCCGGGCCAGCGGGGCCACCGCGGCCAGGTCCGCGTCCAGCTGCGGCTGCCAGGCCTCGCCGAGCCACAACACCTTGCGCAGCGAGGGGAGTTCGAGCCCGGTGGCGCGGGCGTGCGCGAACCAGAGCCGTAGCACGCTGGGAGTGCCGCCGATGGCCGTCACCCGGCGGGCGGCCAGGAACTCCAGCCAGGCGCCGTACTCCTCCCGGGCGACCGAGCCGAGCGCGATGATCCTGCAGCCGGAGAGGTCGGCCAGCGCGGCGGCGAGGAAGTGGGCGCCCCACATCCGGCCGGCGCCCCAGGCGTTGACGAAGACGTCGGTGCGGTCGAGCGGCTGCCAGTGGGCGTGCACACCGGCCATGTAGAAGCCGGTGGGGGCATAGCCGACCTTCGGGGCGCCGGTGCTGCCGCCGCTCTGGAACAGCCAGGTGGCGGACCGTTCGGCGGCCGGCTCCAGGTGGGCGAGGGCGGTGTTGAGGTCGTCCTTGGCCAGCGGCGGGAGTTCGGCCAGCCGCTCCAGCGAGCCGGCGTCGAGGTGCCCGGGGTAGCGCCCGGCCAGGGCGGGGACGCTCCGCAGCCGCTCCAGGGTGCGCCGGGCCACCCGGAGTCGGGGCGCGGCGGCCTCCGGGGTGAGGGAGAAGGCGGTCATCGGGCATCCGTCCGGTGTCGGGAGGAGAGGCGGTCGAGGGTGCTGCCGGGGGAGAGGGTGAGCGGGCGGGCGCCGTCGGCGAGCCACTCGGCGTGGCCGTCCCGGTAGGCGGCGAACCGGGCCCGGGTGACGTCCCGTTGCAGGGCGCGGTCCGGGTCGGTGAAGTCCGGGGCGATCACGCCGTCGGGCTCCAGCTCGGAGAACCAGTACCGCTCGCCGTCGTGCAGGAAGTCCACGCAGAAGAACGGGATCGGCAGCCGTTCGGCGAACCAGGCGGTGGCGGCGGCGAGTTCGGGCGGCACCGGGGGGAACTCCATGGCGCCGCCGCGGCTGGCGTTGGCGACCGGGGAGCCGGGTTCGGGGGTGCGCTTCATCACCGCGTACGGCCGTCCGTCGACCACGTAGACCCGGTAGTCGATCGTCCCGTCGCCCAGGTACGGCTGGATCACCAGGGTGGTGTCGCCGCCCTGGGCGAGGCTGGCCAGGCCCCGGACGTCCTCGGGGCCGCGGGCCAGGTTGATCCCTCCGCCGCCGCACCAGCCGGAGGGTTTGACGATGGCCGGGTAGGTCATGTTCCCGAGTGCGACCTCGTAGCCGTACTTGGCGGTGTCCCGGCCGGTCCCGATCCGCACGGTGGGGATGGTCGGCACCGGGGAGCCCGCCAGGAACAGCAGGGTGGCCAGTTTGTCGTTGCCGATCAGCGACACCTGCGGCGGGAACGGCAGGTAGAAGCCGGCCTGTTCGAGCACCGCGTACAGGGCGTACTGGTTGAAGACGTCCATCGACTGGTACGGCAGTGAGTAGAGCGCCGTGATGAACAGCGTGTCCTCGGGGGCCACGGGCTCGTCGTCCACGTACACCCGGGGCCGGCCGGGGGCGGTGGCGTCGACGGTGACGGCGTCCGGGGCGTGCCGGCTCCAGCGCAGCCCGAGGTCGGCGGCGCTCTCGGCGTAGAGGTCCCAGAAGAAGTCGTGCCACAGCGCGGTCATCCGGGAGGACTCCCGGTCGGGGAAGATCCAGCACATCCGGCGCAGTCCGCCGGCCGGGTCGGGGGTGCTCATCGGTCTCCTCGGGCTGCGGGCGCGGCGGAGGACTCGGCCCACCAGCGGCGGCCGGCCTCGGGCAGGGTGTCCACCGGGTCGTAGTAGGGGTGGCGCCGGTCGAGCGCGGGTTCGTCGGCCGGGTCGCTGTCCAGGCTGGTGCGGTAGTTCTTGGTCCAGTACGAGACGCCGCGCTCGCGGTCGTACGCCACGGCCTGGTGCACCCAGCGCTTGCCGACCCGGGGGACGTCGCAGACCAGGCGCGGCGTGGCGTAGCCGGGCAGGTAACCCATGATCGCCTCCTGGAGGTGCTGCGCCCGGTGCAGCGGGGTGCGCCAGTGCTCGGCGCCCGGGACGAGGTCGCAGAGGTAGAAGTAGTACGGCAGGACGCCGGCCTCGCCCTGGAGGGCGAAGCAGAGGTCCAGCAGGGCCTGCGGGGTGTCGTTGATCCCGCGCATCAGCACGCCCTGGTTGCGCACGTCCCGTACGCCCGCGTCCAGCAGGGCCCGGGCCGCCTCGGCGACCAGCGGGGTGACGGACCGGACGTGGTTGGCGTGGGTGTGCACGGCCAGGTTGACGGCCCGGCGGGCGGCGACGGCGGCGACCCTCGCCACGCCCGCCAGGACCGGCGGTTGCAGCCAGTGCTGCGGCAGGCCCACCACGGCCTTGCTGGCCAGCCGGATGTCCCGCACCGTGCCGAGGTCCAGCAGCCGCAGCAGGAAGGACTCCAGGCGCGGCCAGGGCACGTTGGCGAGGTCGCCGCCGGACACCACCACGTCGCGCACCGAGGGGGTGCGCTTGAGGTAGTCGAGCATCTGCTCCTGCCGGTCGGCGGGGCGCAGCAGCAGCCGGGTCTTGGCCACCTGCGGGGTGGAGGTGCCGACCAGGTCCATCCGAGTGCACTGGCCGCAGTACTGGGGGCAGGTGGCGGTCAGCTCGGCGAGCACCTTGGTGGGGTAGCGGTGGGTCAGGCCCTCCACCGCCCACATGTCGGCCTCGTGCAGCGAGTCGCGTTCGGCCAGCGGGTGGCTGGGCCAGTGCGGGTGGCGGTCCGAGCGCACCGGCAGCATGTAGCGGCGCACCGGGTCGGCCAGGAAGGCCTCGGTGAAGGCCCGTGGGTCGGTCGGGGCGTCGGTCGCCATGGTGTTCAGCACCTGCGGCGGCAGCAGCATCGGCATGGTGGCGAACTCCGCCTGGTCGGCGGCGAGTTCACGGTAGAAGTGGTCGGTGAGCAGCTCTCCGACGACGGCCCGCAGCTGGCGGGCGTTCCGGACGGAGTGGGCGCGCTGCCACTGGGCGTCGCGCCACTGCGCCTCGGTGACGCGGCGCCAGCCCGGCAGCCGGCGCCAGTCCGGTTCGACCAGCGCCGTCCGCGCGTACTGGTACGGCTGGCGGATCACGGGGCGGTCCACGGCGCCTACTGGCCGGTGAGGAGGTCGGCGTGGCGGGTGCGCAGTTCGCGCTTGAGGACCTTGCCGGTGGGCCCGAGCGGGAAGTCCTCCGGCGTACGGGCGATCCGGACGGCGGCGAGGGCGGCCAGTCCCGCGTCGGCCAGCGCCCGGTTGGCCGCGGCCCGTACGTCCTCGGCTCCTTCGCCCTGCGCCTCGGTCTGCAACTGCACGACTGCGATCGGCAGTTGACCTGCTCCATGGTCCGCCGGGACGCCGACCACGGCGCAGTCCCGGACCAGGTCGGCGCAGTCGGCGAGCAGCACCTCCTCGATCGGCAGGCTGTAGACCGGGCCGTCGGTGGTGTCGATGACGTCGACCGTGCGGTCGAGGTGGTGGAAGCGGCCGTCGGCGTCGCGGCGGGCGACGTCGCCGGTGAGCCAGTAGCCGGCCAGCTCGAAGCTGGCGGTCAGCCGCTCGTCGTTCCAGTAGCCCGGGGTCAGCGAGGGGGCGTCCACGGCGAGCAACCCGACGGTCCCGTCCGGGAGTTCGGTGCCGTCGTGGTCCAGCACGGCGGCCCGGCGGACGACCTCCAGCGGCTTGCCGACGCAGCGGTCGTCGCGCGCGCTCTCCGGCGTTGTGACCTGCCCGAACAGCGCCATGCCCATCTCCGAGGAGCCCAGGCCGTCGATGAACTGCGAACCGGGCAGGGCGGGTTCCTCGGCCCGCTGCCGCGGCAGCAGCCAGGGGCGGATCAGCCCGGCCGGCCGCTCGCCGAGGGTCACCAGCCGGCGGACGTGCCCGTGGTGGGCGCTGTCGCCGGTGTTGAACCAGGAGTGCACCCGGGCCGCGCCGCGCACCGGCAGCTCGCCGGTGGCCAGTTCGACGAAGGTGCGCGGGAAGGAGGCCACCATGGTCGGCTGGAAGGCCTCCATCACCGGCTCCACCACGGCGCGGCGCCAGTCCGACATCACCACGGTCGGCAGCCCGAGCAGGACGGCTGTGAGGAAGTAGCTCAGACCGCCGGCGTGGGTGTGCGGCATCAGCGACATCAGCCGGTCGTACGGCTCGGCTGGGAAGCGCACCATGCGGGGCTGCTTGCCGTCCCAGAACCCGCGGTGCGCCAGCATGGTCGACTTGGGGATGCCGGTGGTGCCGGAGGAGTGGATCAGCGCCACCACGTCGTCGTCGGAGTGCCGGTACGGGTGGCCGGCGGGCAGGGCGACGGCGGCGGCGTCGAAGGCCCGTACCTCGGCGGCGAGGGCGAGGAAGCGCGGGCGCCGCTGCGGGTCCGTCCGGTAGGCGGCGGCCAGCCTGGTGGTGTCGTCGGCGACCACGCCGACCACGCCGACGTGGTCCAGGTAGCGGACCAGCACGTCGTGCCGCATCGCGTCGTTGACCAGCGCGGGGACGGCGCCGAGCGCGGTGAGCGCGAGGAAGTGCAGCAGCGGCTCCAGGCCCTCGCCGACCACGACGGCGACCGGCTCGCCGGGGCGCACCCCGTTGGCGTGGTACCAGGCGGCGTAGCGGTCGCGCAGGGCGACCAGGTCGAGCAGGCTGTGGCCGCGCAGCACCACCTCGCCGCGGTGGTCGGTGCGGTGGGTGAAGACGAACGGGACGGACCGGCGGGGGTTCGCCGCGAGCGCGTGGTCGAGGAAGTTGCCGGCTCCGAGGGTGGGTTCGGTCATCAGCCGCTCTCTGGCGGCGAGGGGTGCGATGGGACTCTGATCGCTCATGGCGCTTCTCCGGACGTGGGGTGCCGGGCGCGGATCCTCGTGGGACCGGCGCTCGGGGTGTGGTGAGGGGCCCCGCGGTTGCCGACGCGGGCGGGTCGGAGGGGAGGTGGGGCGGGCCGGCGGGATCAGCCGCGGGCGAGGATCTCGGCGACCACCCGGTGGCCGGAGCGGACCGCGCCCTCCATCAGGCCGAAGTACGCGGTGCTGGTCTCGGTGCCGGCCCAGTGCACCCGCCCGTGCGGCTCGGTGAGCGTCGGCCCGATCCGCGTCCAGTCGCCGGGCCCCAGCAGGGCGGCGTAACATCCCTCGCTGAAGGGGTCGTTGAGCCAGTCGGTGACGTGGAAGCCGATCGGCTCGGGGAGCATCGGGAACAGCCGGTCGGCCTGGTCGAGGGCTTCGGCGCGCTGCCGCCCGGGGGTGAGCGCGCCGAAGCGGTGGGCCTCGCGGCCGGTGACGAAGCCGGTCAGCACGCCGATCCCGCCCTCTGGGGAGTCGTCCACGGTGGAGAGCAGCGGCCCCCGGGCGTTGACCGACCAGCCGGAGAGGCCGTGGTCGCGCCAGAGCGGGGCCGGGTAGACCAGGTGGACCTTGACCGCGCAGCCGCGTGCGGTGCGCTCTTCGGCGCGCGGTGTCGGCAGGGCGGGCCGGTAGGCGATCGCGTCGGCGAGCAGCGGGGGCAGCGCCAGTACCGCGACGTCCGCCCGGTAGGCGCCCCGGCCGGTGTGCACGGTCACCGCCCGGTCGTCCTGGTGGACGGCTCGGACCGGCTCGCCCAGCCGCACCCGGGTGCCCAGCCGTTCGGCCATCCGCTCGCACAGCTGGTGGGCGCCGCCGTCGATCCGGTCCTGCTGGGCGCCGCCGGCGAAGGCGTTGAGGTAGCGCAGGCCGCCGCCGGAGCGCAGGTAGAAGGCGAGGTGGAGGACGGAGATGTCGGCCGGGTCGGCGGCGCACATCTCGCCGAGGAAGAGCGGGAAGAAGAGCGCGGCGTCCGGGTGGGTGAGGTGCTGCTCGGCCCACTCGGCGGCGGTGAGGTTGTCCAGCTCCTCGGCGTCCGGGGTGAGCCAGGGCGCCTCCGGCCGTACCGCGTCGGTGAGTTCGGCCAGTCGCTCGAACAGGTCGCCGAGGGCGACGGCGTTGAGCGGGGGGAACCGGCCGTCCCGGGTGACCGGCCCTTCGGATCCGGGGTGGAGGGCGAAGCGGCTGGCGCCGAGCATCGTGGTGGGGGCGGTCTTGAGACCCGAATCCGCGAGCAGTGCGGCGAGTTCGGTGTGCCTTTCGCCGAGGTAGGCGGCGCCGGCGTCGACCCGGACGCCGGGGGCGGCCTCGATGCCGTGGGTGCGTCCGCCGACCCGGTCCCGGGCCTCCAGCACGGTGACGGCGAAGCCGTGGGCCGCCAGTCCGGTCGCGGCGGTGAGCCCGGCCAGTCCGGCGCCGACCACGACCGCGGTGCGTCTGTGGTCCTCGTTCATGCGGCGGCCGCGATGCGTCGTGCCAGGCCGGCCGGGGTGGGGGCGAGCAGGAAGTCGTCGAAGGTCAGCTCGACGCCGTGGGTGCGGGAGACGGCGCTCAGCACCCGGGTGGCGAGCAGCGAGTCGCCGCCCAGGTCGAAGAAGTCGGAGTCGGCGGTGACGTCCTCGTGCTCCAGGACGCGCCGGAAGACTGCCACCAGGGCCGCCGCGGTGACGGGGGTGGTGAGGTCAGTGCTCAAGGGAGGTCTCCTTGGATCTGTCGGGGGAGCCCGCGTAGCGCAGGTGGCAGCCGGCCCGGTCGACCTTGCCGCTCGGGGTGTGCACCAGCCGGGGCACGAGGGTGATCCGGCCCGGCACCAGGTGGCCGGGGAGCCGGGCGCGCAGGTAGGACAGCAGCTCGCGGTCCAGCTGCCCGGCCGGGGCGTGCCGGCGCGCCACCACGTACGCGACCAGGATGGTGCGGCCGGCCGCGGTGGTGCCGGTGACGGCGGCCGCGCTGACGGCCGGGTGGCCGGTGAGGTGCGCCTCGACCTCGGCCGGGTCGACCCGGATGCCGCGGATCTTCAACTCGCCGTCCAGGCGACCCTGGTGGGTGAGCAGACCGTCCGGGTCGCGGCTCATCCGGTCGCCGGTGCGGAAGAACCGCTCGCCGTCCAGGGTGATGAACCGCGCCGCGGTCGCCTCGGGCAGTCCGAGGTAGCCGAGCGCGAGGGCCGGTCCGCCGATCAGCAACTCGCCCAGATCGTCGATGAGTTCGACGACGTGCGGCAGGGCGCGGCCGATCGGCGCGCGTGTGGTGCCGCTCCGGGCCGGACCCGCTGCCAGTGGGCCGGCCAGGTCCACGGCGTGGGTGATCTGGGTGGTCTCGGTGCAGCCGTAGGTGTTCAACAGCCGGACCGCGCCGGTGGGCAGCCGGGCCCAGTCGGCCAGCCGGGCGGGCCCGGCCGCCTCCCCGCCGATCACCAACAGGCGCAGGCAGGAGGGGAGTCGGTCGCCGGAGTCGACCAGGTGGTGGACCAGCTCGTGCCAGAAGGCGGTGGGCAGGTCCAGTACGGTGATCCGCTCGCGTTCGACCAGCCGCAGGAACCGGGGGAAGGAGCCGCTGTGCGCGTCCCGGTCCATGACGAGGGTCGCGCCCGTGGTGAGGGTCGGGAGGATCTCCTCGAAGCAGGTGTCCCAGTTGAGCGAGGCGAACTGGAGCACCCGGTCCTCGGGGGTGAGCCGGAACAGCCCGCCCAGCGCCCGGGCGGTGGCCGCGACGGCTCGGCGGGGTGTCACGACGGGTTTCGGCTGCCCGGTCGAACCCGACGTGAAGAGAATGTAGGCCGGTTGTTCCGGGCCCGTCCGGGGCGGGTGCCCCGGGGGGTCTCCCGGGATTTCCCCGGGTTTCGGTAACTCCACTAATCGGGTGTCGAGTCGGAGGAGGTCTCCGGAGCTTCCGGACACCGCGGTACGGCACTGCGCGGCCGCCGCCATCGCCTGTCGGCGGAGCGCCGGGAATACCGGATCGACGGGGCAATAGGTGCCCCCGGCAGTCAGCACGCCGAGAAGTGCGACCACCGTTTCCGGTGCGTGGACGGCCGGCACGGCGACCGTGCCGGGATCCGGACCCAGGCGTCTGGCCAGGGCGTTCGCCGACTCCAGGAGTCGGTGGTAACTCAGGGCGCGTCCGTTGTGGACGATCGCCGGACGACGGGGATTTCGACGTGCGATATCACTGAACACGTCAAGTAGGTCGGGGGCGACCTGGAGGGAACCGCGAATAATTGACATGCCCGCCCCAAATGCGCTGAGAACTGCTCATCCGTGCTCGGCGAACGGCGACTCTACCTTCGAACATGCGTGGCGACAATGGATGTTGAGGGTGTTCTTCCGAGGATCGGTGGTGGAAGTGTGAACCACCCGCCGTCGATCCGTTCGTTCGGGTAAGCACGGTGAGCCCGGGCTCTTCTGACGTGACGTCAACCCGTGCCCGGACGGATGTGCGCGGACCACTTGCCCGCCCTCCGTCGAACCGCTTGACTACCCGTCCGAGCGCGTCCGAACGCGTTCGAACGCGTCTGAACGGGGAGACCGGATGCTCGACTACGACGCCGAGGCGCTGCACTACGACACCACCCGCGGTGGCGAACCCCGCGCGGAAGCCGCCGCCCGGGCCGTCGACCGGCTGCTGCCCCCCGACGGGAGGACGGTGCTGGACGTCGCCTGCGGCACCGGCATCGTCACCGCGCGCCTGCTCCGCCCGGGCCGGACCGTCCTCGGGGTCGACCGCTCGCCCGCGATGCTGCGCCTCGCGGCACGGCGCCTGCCCGGTGCCGTCCTCCGTGCGGACGCCACCGGGCTCCCGCTCCGTACCGGAGCCGTGGACGCCGTGGCGATGGTCTGGCTGCTCCACCTGCTGCCGGACGCCGCGCCGGTCCTCGCGGAGGCCCGCCGGGTGCTGCGCCCGGGAGGGGTGCTGATCACCACCGTGGACAAGGACGACGCGTACTTCACCGCCCCGAGCGACCTCGCCGACGCCACGGCCGTCCTGCGCCGCCGGCACGCCCCGCGGGCGACGGACGGCACCGACCGGCTGAGGGCCCAGGCCGCCGCCCTCGGCCTGGACCCGGTGGCCGGGGCGGAGTTCCCCGGCCTCGGCCAGGGCCGCAGCCCGCGCGCCTGGCGGGAGGCCGTCACCAAGGGCCGCATCCCCTGGTGCCGGGCCGCCGCCGACGCGGCCACCGTCGAACGGGCGCTCGCCGCGCTGCCCGACCAGGACGCCCCGCGCCCCGACCCGCGCTACCGGCTGCTGGCCTTCCGGGCCTGAGGGGCGGCGGCCGTCCGGGACGGGGGTCCCGCCCACGGCGGCGCCTGCCGGGTCAGGGCCCGAGGGGTGCCTCCCGCAGCGGCCGGGTCCAGCTCGGCGCCGGCGATCTCCCGGGACCGGCGGGCGATCAGCTGGACCACCTCCAGGCGCGGCGCGCCGGACAGCAGGCTGCGGGTGATCTCGGTGCTCGCCCGCAGCCAGCGCTGGCGCAGCTGCGCCTCCTCGTACAGTCGGGCGTTGTCGATCGCGACCCCGGCCGCGACGGCCAGGGTCGCGATCACCGCCTCGTCGTCCTCGTCGAAGTCCAGGCCGCCGCGCTTGTCGGTCAGGTAGAGGTTGCCGAACACCTCGCCGTGCACCCGCACCGGCACCCCCAGGAAGGTGTGCATCGGCGGGTGGTCGGGCGGGAAGCCGACCGAGGCGGGGTGGTCGGACAACACCGGGCAGCGCAGCGGCTGCGGGTGGCGGATCAGCTCGCCGAGGATGCCCCGGCCGGCGGGCGGCGCGCCGATCCCGGCCGTCTCCTCGTCGGACAGACCGACCGTCAGGAACTGCGACAGGGTGTGCCCGTCCGGGCCGATCACGCCCAGCGCGCCGTAGCGGGCGTCGACCAGGTCGACGGCGGCCTCCACGATCCGGTGCAGCGCCTGCGCGAGGTCCAGCTCGCGGCCGACCGCGAGCACCGCCTCCAGCAGGTTGTGCACCCGGTTCTGCGTGCCGCGCGCCGCGTCGATCCGCCACTGGAGCTCCTCCAGCAGCTCGTCCAGGCGCAGCCGGGGCATCCGCGCGCCGCCACCCGCCGCGCTGCCGTCCGCTCCGCCCACCGCCGTCCTCCTCGTCCTCGGCCCGACCCGTCGTGGCTCGGGCTCGTTGGTCGCCCGGGCTCGTTCCCGCCCCGACCGTGCACGCCGACCGGCCGGCCCGGCCCGGGCGCCGTCCGACCAGCCGGAATGTCGTGTCCACACGGTAGTGCCCGGGTGTCGTCGGGGAGGAGGCCGGGGTCGCCCGTAGTGTTCCGGCCGTCGGGTCCTTCGTCCCGCTGGCAAGGGGCTTGCGGCCTCTGGTGGCGGGCCGTCGGCGGGGGACAGGGTGGGACCAGAGCGGACGGGGCGTCAGTGCGCGCCGTTCCCGGCACCGAGACAGTGGAGGAACTCTGATGACGTCAACCGTGGTGGCCGGGGTCGACGGCTCGTCGGCGAGCACCGCCGCCGCCCAGTGGGCCGCCGAGGAGGCGCGGCGCCGAGGGGCGGCGCTGCGGCTGGTGCACGCCTGGCCGTGGCTGACCGACGGGGTGTCCTCCTTCGCCGAGCCCGACGACCTGCCGGCCGCCGCCCAGCGCATCCTGGCGGAGGCCGCCGACGCGGTCCGCGCACCGCACCCGGAGCTGACCGTCCACGTCGACGCCGTGCTGGACGCCCCGGTGGACGGGCTGGTGGCCGCCGCCGCCGAGGCGGACCTGCTGGTGCTCGGATCGCGCGGGCGCGGCGGCTTCACAGGGCTGCTGCTCGGCTCGGTCAGCATGGCGGTGGCCGGGCGCAGTGACACGCCCGTGGTCGTGGTCCGGGACGCCGGGCAGGGGCACGAGGCCTCCGGCGAGGTGGTGGTCGGCGTCGACGCCCACGCCCCCGAGGAGGCGGTGCTCGCCTTCGCCTTCCGCGAGGCCGCCCTGCGCGGTGCCCGGGTACGGGCGGTGCACGGCTGGGACCTGCCGCCGCTGTTCGGCTACGCGGGCGGGGCCGTACCGGCGGGGGAGGTCGAGCAGCTGAAGACGCTGGAGGAGAAGCTGCTGACGCTCGCCCTGGCCGGGCAGCGCGAGCGGCACCCGGCGGTCGAGGTGGTCGAGGACGTCCGGCTGGACGCCGCGCGCGGGCTGGTGGAGGCCTCCGCCGGGGCCGCCCTGGTGGTGGTCGGCAGGCGTCAGCGCCCGATCGAGCTGGGCTCCCGGCTCGGCCGGGTCGCGCACGCGGCGCTGCACCACGCCGAGGCACCGGTCGCGGTCGTCCCGCACGAGTAGACGTGGACGGCCCGGTGGGGAGGGAGGCGTTCACGTCCCTCACCCACCGGGTCGTCGGCTCAGCGCGGGCGCCCGCCCGGCGGCAGGACCGTGGCGGTCAGCCGCAGCGGCGGGCTGTGCCGGAAGGCGAGGGTGAAGGTCACCCGCCGGCCGGGCTTCAGCGGGGGCGGGGCGGCGATCATCAGGTCGGCGTCCTCGGGGGACATCGCCAGTTCGCCCCGGCCGGGGACGGGCAGGGCGGAGACCGGCTCCCAGCGGCCCGCCGCGCCTTGGTGCAGATGCCGCTTCAGGGTGATCGGTCCACCGAACTCCCATTCGGCGCTGGTCAGTTCGTCGGGGACGTCGCCCGGATTGCGGATCGTGAAGAAGGCCGCGGTGGCCGAGGCCGCGCCCGCCGTCGGCAGCAGCATCCAGCCGTCGCCGGCCTGCACCGGGCGGGGACCGCCGGCCCCGCCGACGGCCGTCCAGCCGGTGAGCAGGGCCAGCGCGAGTACCGCGGCGCCGACCGGCGGGCCGGCCACCCCGAACCGTTCCGACGCCGGAACACCGAACCGCTTGGCGACCTCGAACCGCTTCGCGACCTCGGACCGCTCCCGTGCCCTCACCGCCGGGCCCCCTTCCGCTGCTGACCGCGCCCCGGCTCCCAGGTGCGCAGTCGCAGGCTGTTGCCCACCACCAGCAGGGAGCTGAGCGACATCGCGACCGCCGCCAGCACCGGGTTCAGCAGCCCGACGGCGGCCAGCGGGATCAGCACCAGGTTGTAGCCGAAGGCCCAGAGCAGGTTGGCCCGGATGGTGGCGAGGGTCTGCCGGGCGAGGCGCACGGCGTCCACCACCGCCTCGATCTCGCCGCGCACCAGGGTCAGTCCGGCCGCGCCGATCGCGGCGTCGCTGCCGGAGGCCAGCGCCACCCCGAGGTCGGCCGAGGCCAGGGCGACCGCGTCGTTGACGCCGTCGCCGACCACTGCCACCGTCCGTCCGGCAGCCCGCAGTTCGGCCACCACCTCGGCCTTGCGCTCGGGCGAGGCCGAGGCGTGCACCCGCTCGATGCCCAGTTCGGCGGCGACGGCCCGCGCGGCGCCCGGACCGTCGCCGGTCAGCAGAACGGTCTCCAGGCCCATCCCGCGCAGCCGGTGGAGGGCTCGCCAGCTGCCCGAGCGCAGCGTGTCGCCGACCTCCAGCACGGCCGCGGCCCGGCCGTCCAGCTCCACGAGTACGGCGGTGCGGCCCGCCTCCCCCGCCTCCGTGACGGCCCGGGCGAGCTCCGGCGGCAGGGCGCCACCGTCCGGCCGGACGGCCCGGACCGACCGGCCCCCGACCGTGCCGGACACCCCGAGGCCGGTCGTGGCCGCGAAGCCGTCCACCGGCGGCAGGGGCCCGCAGCGCTCCCGGGCGGCCGCGGCGACGGCCCGTCCGATCGGGTGCTCCGAGTGGTGTTCGACCGCCCCCGCCAGCCGCAGCACCTCCTGCTCGGTGAGCTCGGTGAGCTCGGTGAGCTCGGTGAGCTGGGTAAGGCCGCCGGCGACCGTCACGGCCGCCAGCTCCATCCGGCCGGTGGTCAGCGTGCCGGTCTTGTCCACCACCACGGTGTCCACCCGGCGCAGGCTCTCCAGCACCTCCGGGCCGCGCACCAGCACACCCAGTTCGGCGCCGCGGCCGGTCGCGGCGAGCAGCGCCGTCGGGGTGGCCAGGCCCAGCGCGCACGGGCAGGCCACCACCAGCACGGCGACCGCCGCCGTCACCGCCGCCTGCGGGGCCGCGCCGGCCCCCAGCCAGAAGCCCAGCACGGACACCGCGACAGTCAGCACGCAGGGCACGAACACCCCGGCGACCGCGTCCGCCAGCCGCTGCGCCCGGGCCTTGCCGGCCTGGGCGTCGGCCACCAGCGCGGTGATCCGGGCCAGTTGGGTGTCCGCGCCGACGGCCGTGGCCCGCACCACCAGCGCCCCGCCGACGTTCACCGTCGCCCCGGCCACCCGGTCCCCGGGGCCGACCTCGACCGGCACGCTCTCCCCGGTCAGCAGGCTGAGGTCGAGCGCCGAACCGCCTTCGACCACCACCCCGTCGGTGGCCACCCGTTCGCCCGGCCGTACAACGAACTCCCGTCCGGGCAGGAGGAGTTCGATGGGTATCAGGTGCTCCTCGCCGTCCTCCGCCCGGACGCACACCTGCTTGGCGCCCAGTTCGGCGAGCGCCCGCAGCGCGGAGCCGCTGCGGCGCCGCACCCGGCCCTCCAGCAGCCGGCCGGCCAGTACGAACAGCGGTACGCCGACCGCCGCCTCCAGGTACACGTGCGCCGCGCCGCCGCCGTCGGCGGTCAGCGAGAACGGCATCCGCATGCCCAACTGACCGGCCCCGCCGAGGAACAGCGCGTACGCCGACCAGCCGAAGGAGGCGACGACGCCCAGGCTGACCAGGGTGTCCATGGTCGCGGCGGCGTGCCGCAGCCCCTGCGCGGCCCGTCGGTGGAAACCCGCCGAGCCCCAGGTCACCACCGGGACGGCCAGCGCGAAGCAGACCCACTGCCAGGCGGTGAACTGCAGCGCGGGCACCATCGACAGGACCAGCACCGGGACGGCCAGCAGGGCGGTGACCAGCAGTCGCCAGCGCTCGTCCGGCTCCTCCTCCGCCAATCCGCCGGGCACCCCGGCCGAGGCCAACTCCGCGGTGTAACCGGCCCGTTCGACCGCCGCGACCAGCTCCTCGACGGACACCCCGGCCGGGTGCAGCACCCGGGCCCGCCCGGTCGCCAGGTTCACCCCGGCCGTCACCCCGTCGATCCGGCCCAGCCGCTTCTCGACCCGGCCCACGCACGCGGCGCAGGTCATCCCGCCGACCGCCAGATCGGTGGACAGCATCGCCCCGGGGTCCGCCCCCGCGAGCGGGCTCACCGCATCCCGCCCATGTCGTGCCCACCCGTCCCCGGCGACGCCCCGCCACCCCGGCCCGGCGTCAGCCCCGGAGCCACCGGGCCGGCCTGCCGCCCCACGCCGTACGCCACCACGAACACCACCACCAGCAGCAGGGCGAACCCCGCCAGCACACTCAACGGCCGGACACCCGGCGATTTCGCACTCACCCCCCACCAGTCGGACGACCGGAGCGGCTGGTTCCCGCACCTTCCGGATTCCCGGGAACCCTGTTCCGGGCGTTACCCGGCAGCCGGGCGGGACGGGTTCCACAACCGGTCGGCATCACTGACTCCGCACGCTCCGGGGGCCGGTGACGTTCGCGCCCAGGTCGGTGACCCGGGCGCGCAGTTCGCGGTCGGCGGTGACCACCAGGCAGGCCCGCGCCGGACGTCCGGCGCGGGCCTCGCGGACCAGTTCCACGATCCGGTCGTCCCCGCTGCCGTCCGCCGGCACCACCCGGACCTCGGGCAGGCCGGCGATGCCCCGGGCCGCGCCCTCGACCACCAGCACCACCTCCAGCGGGCCGGGCCGCTCCGACAGGCCCCGCTCGGCGACGGCGACCAGGGAGTCCCGCAGGCGTTCCGCGGCGCCGCGCCGGTCGCGCCACCAGCCGTCCGGAACCGAACCGACCACGTTGGCGCCGTCCACCACCAGCAGGAGCGGCGGCGCGACCTCGTACTGTTCCATGGCCGCCAAGCCTGCCACGACGGTCGGCGGGCGGCCGTCACTCCGGCCGGTCGGAGCCGGGTTCCGGGTCCTGGCGGTGGCCTCGTCAGGTGGGATCGGGGAAGCGGACGTGTCCGAGGGCGTCCTTGAGCGGTCGGGGTGTTCCGGCGGCCCGGGCGTGGCCGGCCGAGGAGCCGGCGCCCGGCGTGCTGGTGCACCCGCACCGGGGGGCGGTCAGTCCGCCAGGGTGATCCGGATGCCGACGGTGCCGCGCTCGCCGCGGCGCAGTCGGCTGCCGAGCAGGGTGAGCACGCCGAGCAGGCCGTACTTCTGCCGCAGCAGGGTGCGGTAGGCGGCGGTGCGCTCGGGGCCGAGGATCTCGGCGGTGGCGGGGTACTGCCCGCCGGTCGGCCTGCCCTTGACGTCGCAGGGGCCGACCAGGACGTCGGCGCGGTTGCGGATCCGCTTGACCTTCCAGGAGTCCGCCACGGTCCAGATCCCGAGGGCCTCCCCGTCGCGGACCACCCACACCGGGGTCGGCACCTGAGTGCCGTCCTTCTTGTAGGTGGTGACGAGGAGATAGCTGCCGGCGGAGAGGCTGACGATCCGGGCGAGCCGGTCCGGGGCGGCGGGGTCGGGCGTGGTCATGCCGAGAGTCTAAGGGCCGCTCCGTCCGGCCCGCCTTTCGATTACGAAACGTGAAGGCTCGACTACGCTGGGAAGCGCTCGTGTCCGAACCAGGAACGGAGTACCCCCATGACCACCCTGACCGAGCCCGGCAGCCCTCCTGCGTCCGAACCCGCAACCCGGCCCGGGCGGCTGAACCGCGGGAAGATGATCGTGGTCTGGCTGACGACGACGGATCACAAGAAGATCGGCACCCTGTACCTGGTGACCTCCTTCGCGTTCTTCCTGCTCGGTGGCATCCTCGCCCTGGTCATGCGGGCCGAGCTGGCTCGGCCCGGGATCCAGATCCTGACGAACGAGCAGTTCAACCAGGCGTTCACGATGCACGGCACGATCATGCTGCTGATGTTCGCGACGCCGCTGTTCGCCGGGTTCACGAACTGGATCATGCCGCTGCAGATCGGCTCCCCGGACGTGGCCTTCCCGCGGCTGAACATGTTCGCGTACTGGCTGTACCTCTTCGGCTCCCTCATCGCGGTCTGCGGCTTCCTGACCCCGAACGGCGCCGCCGACTTCGGCTGGTTCGCCTACTCCCCGCTGTCGGACGCGGTGCACTCACCCGGCGTCGGCGGCGACATGTGGATCATGGGTCTGGCCTTCTCCGGCTTCGGCACGATCCTCGGTGCGGTCAACTTCATCACCACGATCATCTGCATGCGCGCCCCGGGCATGACGATGTTCCGGATGTCGATCTTCGTCTGGAACGTCCTGCTGACCTCGGTGCTGGTCCTGCTGGCCTTCCCGGTGCTGGCCGCCGCGCTGTTCGCCCTGGAGGCGGACCGCAAGTTCGGGGCACACGTCTTCGATCCCGCCAACGGCGGCCCGCTCCTGTGGCAGCACCTGTTCTGGTTCTTCGGCCACCCCGAGGTCTACATCATCGCGCTGCCGTTCTTCGGCATCATCTCCGAGGTCCTTCCGGTCTTCGCCCGCAAACCGATGTTCGGCTACTCCGGCCTCATCGCCGCCACCATCGCCATCGCCGGCCTGTCGATCACCGTGTGGGCCCATCACATGTTCGTCACCGGACAGGTGCTGCTGCCGTTCTTCTCCTTCATGACCTTCCTGATCGCGGTCCCGACCGGTGTGAAGTTCTTCAACTGGATCGGCACCATGTGGAAGGGCTCGCTGAGCTTCGAGACCCCGATGCTCTGGGCGATCGGCTTCCTGGTCACCTTCCTCTTCGGCGGTCTGACCGGTGTCCTGCTGGCCTCGCCGCCGATCGACTTCCACGTCTCGGACTCGTACTTCGTCGTCGCCCACTTCCACTACGTGGTCTTCGGCACCGTCGTGTTCGCGATGTTCGCCGGTTTCCACTTCTGGTGGCCCAAGTGGACCGGCAAGATGCTGGACGAGCGCCTCGGCCGCATGTGTTTCTGGACCTTGTTCCTCGGCTTCCACGCGACCTTCCTGGTGCAGCACTGGCTCGGCGCGGAGGGCATGCCCCGCCGTTACGCCGACTACCTGGCCTCGGACGGCTTCACCACCCTGAACACCGTCTCGAGCATCGGCTCCTTCGTGCTCGGCCTGTCGATGCTGCCGTTCCTCTACAACGTCTGGAAGACCGCCAAGTACGGCGAGCGCGTCGTCGAGGACGACCCGTGGGGCTACGGCCGCTCGCTGGAGTGGGCCACCTCCTGCCCGCCGCCCCGGCACAACTTCGTGACCATGCCCCGCATCCGCTCCGAATCCCCCGCCTTCAACCTCCACCACCCGGAGATCCCCGACGAACTCCAGGACGCCGGCCGCCAGTCCGGCACCCGTACCGCGATCACCACCCGGGACCGGGACGGCGCGTGAACGCGCCCCGTCCCGGTCGGCCCCACCCGACCCGCTGCCTGCCTCCCGTACGGACCGTTCTCGCGGCCGGAGACGAAGCCGGTCGCGCCGTGCAGGAGCTCGAGGGCTACCTGTACTGGCAGGCCGAAACCGAACACGCCCGGCGAGCGGCGCGCGACCTCGCCGACCGGCTGCCCTGGCTCACCAGCGCACAGCGCCAGGACCTCGAACACCACTACACCCGTACGCACCTGCGCGTGTCCCGTGACCAGCTGGTCCGGCTGCGCCGGCGCCGCGACGAACTGCGCGCCGAATACGAGACCCGCTACCGGCACCTTCGCGCCCGGTGCGCACTCACCGCACTCCTCGTCGCCACCACGGCCGCGTTCTGTGCCGTCCTGTTCACCACCCCGCACCGCTGAGCCACGGTGAGGGCCGCGCCGTCGACGAGGTCAGCCGTGCCGGCGGCGGGGGCGGAGCAGGGCGCGGATGCGGCGGGCCGGCCGCCAACGGCCGCGCCCGCTGACGCCGCTGGAGCCGATGGCCACGGCTCCGGCGCCGGTGGGACCGCCGACCAGCGTGTGGCCGGCGGCCGCCGCGCCCGAGGCGCGGCGGCGGACGGCCGTGCGGGCGGCGACCCAGACGGCGAGCGCGGTGGCGAGCGCGGCGCCGGACCACAGGGCGGGTGCCCAGCCGGAGCCGCCGTGGAAGACGGGCGGGCGCGACCACGGCGGCAGCGAGGCGTCACCGCCGGCCGCGGTGCCGCCCGCCCCGCCCGAGGCGTTCGGGGTGAGGTCCTCGACCAGTTGCCCGACCGGCCGGACCTTGCCCGCGGCCGCGAAGCCCCAGTCGAGCAGGCTGGCGGCCTCGTCGTACACCCTGCCCTGGGCCTCGGGGTGCATCACCGTCACCAGAAGGGTGCGGCCGCCCCGTTCGGCGGCGCCGGTGAAGGTGGCGCCCGCGTTGGTGGTGTAGCCGTTCTTGACGCCGATCAGGCCCGGGTACTTGCCGAGCAGCCGGTCGGTGTTGGATATGTCGAAGGCGGTGCGCTGGCCGGTGTTCTTGTCCAGGCCGCCGGGGAAGCGCGCGGTGCGGGTGGAGCAGTAGGAGCGGAAGTCGGCGTTGCGCAGCCCGGCGCGGGCGAACAGCGTGAGGTCGTAGGCGGAGGAGACCTGGCCGTCCATGTCGTAGCCGTCGGGCGAGACCACCTTGGTGTCGCGGGCCTGGAGCGACTGGGCGCGGGCCTGCATCTCGCTGACGGTCTGCTGGATGCCGCCGTTCATGTTCGCCAGGACGTGCACGGCGTCGTTGCCGGAGCTGAGGAAGACGCCCCGCCAGAGGTCCTCGACCCGGTACGGGAGGTTCTCCTTCACGCCGACCAGACTGCTGCCGACACCGAGGTTGCTGAGTTCTGCCGGGGTGACCTGGTGCTCCAGCGTGCGGTCGAACTTGGGCAGCACGGTGTCCGCGAACAGCATCTTGAGGGTGCTGGCCGGGGGCATCGGCTGGTGGACGTTGCGGGCGGCGAGCACCTCGCCGGTGCCGGCGTCGGCGACCAGCCAGGACCGGCCGGTCAGTTCGGCGGGCAGGGCGGGGGCTCCGGCCAGCGGAGCGACCTGGACGTCCGGACGGCCCAGCCGCTCCCCGCCGACGGGGGAGGTGGCGGCGTCCTGGGCGAGGGTCGTCGCGGCACCGGCGGCGAGCACCAGGGCGGAGGTGGCGGAGGCGGCCACGATCCTGGCGACGGACGGTGGCTTCTGCTGCACTCGCTTTGGCTGCACAGGGCGAACGTACCGGCGCCGCCGCCGGACCGCCGGGCCTGCTGCTCCGTCCGGAGCCACCGGTCGCTTCAGGGGCCCGCGCACCCGTTGCCGCGCGGCCGCGACTTCGGTGGTCGGCGGCCGCGCCGAAAGTCGGTTGGGCGGGCGGTCGCGGGTTCCTACGCTCGGGGTATGAAGAACCTGCTCGGCTACCTCGGTTTCGTGCTGATCCTGGGCGGCGGTTCCGGCCTGCCGTCCGACCGGCTCGGGGGTTTCCGGCTGTTCGGATTCGTCCGCTTCCCGGTGCCGGGCGGCCACGAGACCGCCGGGTACGCGGTGCTGCTGGTGCTCGGCGTCCCGCTGGCGATCCCGGCCGCCCGCAACGGCTGACCCGGCCCGCCCGAGGGCTCAGTGCCCGGGCCCCGAGGCCACCCCGTCGAGCAGCACCGCGAGTCCGGCGCGGAAGGCCTCCCGGCCGCCGTCCTCGGGTGCTCCGCCGCCGGCGCTCTGCAGAGCGGTGAGCAGCGGGAAGCGCTGCGGGAAGTCCGGTGCCAGTTCGGCGAGTCGGGCCGATCGGGCGTTCCACCAGTCCTCGTCGGCGACGCCGGTGGCGGCCGCCGCGCCGCGCGCGTCCGCGGTGGTGGCGGCCGTGCCGCGGACGAACTGCCAGAGCGCGGCGACCGCCCCGCGCAGTCGGTCCGGGGCCAGTGCGGCCGGTCGGAGGGCAGCCAGCAGGCTCTCCATGGCGGCGAGTTCGGCCGGTCCCAGGACGGGGCGGGCCTGCGAGACCTGGAGCACCCAGGGGTGGCGCAGGTAGCACGCGTGGAGTTCCTCGGCCCAGGCGGTGACGGCGGCCCGCCAGCCCTCCGACAGCGGGAGTTCGCCGGGGACTTCGGCGAGCACGCGGTCGTGCATCAGGTCGAGCAGTTCGGCCTTGCCGGGCACGTAGGTGTAGAGCGCCATCGCGGTGCAGCCGAGCCGTTCGCCCACGGCGCGCATCGACAGGGCGGCCATCCCCTCGGCGTCGGCCACCGCGATTCCGGCGGACACGATCGCGTCCGTACTCAGGCCCGGTTTCGGGCCGCTGCGCCCGGTGCGCGGTTCCTCGGCCCGGCCCCAGAGCAGGGCGAGCGAGCGATCGGCGTCTCCCTGCCCGGCGTAGACGGTCATCCAGGCGTCTCCTTATGGCGTAAAGTAACCACGCGGCGGTAACTCTTTATGCCGTAAGGTTATCAGGATTCCGAACCGAAGGGGTTTCGCGATGACACTGCCCGTCACCTTGGTCGAGGTCGTGACGGTCGACCGGATCACGCCGCGCACCGCCCGGGTCACCTTCGAGGCCGAGGCCCTGGCCGACACCGTGGGCACGACACCCGACCAGCAGCTCAAGCTCTGCTTCCCGCGCGCCGGGCAGCGCCGGCCGGTGCTGCCCGCCCAGCAGGACGACCCGATGGGCTGGTACCAGGCCTACCTGGCGATCCCCGAGGACGAGCGCCCGCTGCTGCGCAGCTTCACCCTGCGCCGCCGGCACCCCGGCACCCGCCGGATCGAGGTCGACTTCGTGCTCCACGGCGACACCGGACCGGCCGCAGCCTGGGCGCTGCGGGCCGCGCCGGGGGACCGGCTCGGACTGGTCGGCCCGTCCGCGCTGTACGCCCCGCCGGTCCCGTTCGCCGAGGCCGCGGCGGAGGCCGACTGGGTGCTGCTGGCCGGGGACGAGACGGCGCTGCCGGCCATGGCGACGCTGCTGGAGGCGCTACCCGAGGGGGCGCGGGCGTACGCCTGGATCGAGGTCGCGGACCGGGCGGAACGTCAGGAGTTGGGCAGCCGCGCCGAGCTGGAGGTGCAGTGGCTGTACCGCGACGGTGCGGCCCCGGGCAGCGTGCTGACCGAGGCGTTCCGGGACTGCGTGCTGCCCGGCGGTCAGCCCTTCGTCTGGCTGGCGGGGGAGGCGGGCGCGGTACGGGCGGTGCGCCGGTGCCTGGTCGAGGAGCAGGGGGTGCCGAAGGAGGACATCGACTTCACCGGGTACTGGCGCCACCGGCTGACCCAGGACGACGCACCGACGGCCGAGGACCTGGCGGACGCCCAGGAGCGGCTGGCCGCCTCCGCCTGACGGGCAGGGCCGGAAACGCCGGGCGGCCGGGGTGTGTGGACGAACTCCCCGGCCGCCCGCCCGGCGCTGCCGAAGCCCGTTGTTTCGACCGCGGTCGACGGGGAAGGAAGGGTCGAAGTGTCGACAAGTAGGCAGCCGGTGGCGATGTTCCGCCTGTGGCCAGAGTTCGCCATCGACACTTTTTGCTGGTGGATCGGTCAGTTCTCACCGTTCTCTGACCGGCCCTGATCGGTGAAAAAGGGGCGGAGACGGCCGGATTCATACTGTGTATTTTACTTTCTGATGGTCATTTTTACTTTCTGATGGGGATTTACCCCCTTGTCGTGGTCGTGCCGGATGCGCTGGAATGCGTCCGCTGTCGGGACGCGCGGTCCGGAGCACACGCGTCCGACCAGGATCCGGGTACGCTCAGCCGTGCAACCTGACGTCTCATCAGACGAAAGGATGTCCATTGATCGGCTGGCGCAAGACCCAGCTAGCAGCCGCCGTCACCGTCACCGCCGCGTCCATGGTCCTGAGCCTCGGGACCATCGCGAGCGCAGCTCCGGCCCAGGATCCGCAGAACGCCCAGGCGGCGTCCTCGGACGGGGCGCCGGCGCCGGTGATCGTGATCCTGAAGGACCAGATAGCGGACGCCCCGGCCGACCACGGCCACCTGGGCGCCCGCCAGCAGAAGACCGCCAGCTCGCAGGCGCCGCTGCTGGACAAGGTCAAGGCCAACGGCGGCACCAACGTCAAGAGCTTCGTGGTCGGCAACGCCTTCTCGGCGACGGTCAGCCCGGCCCTGCGCGCCTCGCTGCAGGCCGACCCCGCGGTCGCCGCCGTCGTCGCGGACACCCAGGTCCAGGTCGCCCCGGTCGCCGGGGCCAAGGCGAAGAAGGACGCGGACACCGCGGCCGCGCCGTCGGGCAAGTCCGGCGACGCTTCGCAGGCCGTTACGGGCAGCAACGGCCAGGCCTCCCAGGAGAACGCCACCAACACGGTGTGTCCCTCGGACCCGTCCAAGCCGCTGCTGGAGCCCGAGGGCCTCTACTCGGTGCACGCCTACACCGGCAACGGCAACCCCGGCGTGGAGAACCTGGCCACCGGCAAGGGCGTCAAGGTCGCCTACATCGCCGACGCGCTCGACCCGAACAACCCGGACTTCGTCCGGGCCGACGGTTCGCACGCCGTGGTCGACTACCAGGACTTCTCGGGTGAGGGCTGGAACGCGCCGAGCGGTGGCGCCGAGGCCTTCGGTGACGCCTCGGCGGTCATCGCCCAGGGCCGTCAGACCTACGACGTCTCGCAGTGGGTCAACGCCTCGCACCCGCTGCCGGCCGGCTGCAACATCCACATCCGCGGCCTCGCCCCGGACGCCGACCTGGTCGCCCTGAAGGCCGGCGGCGAGATGATGTCCAACTCGTCGATCCTGCAGTCCATCGACTACGCGGTGCGGGTCGCCCACGTGGACGTGCTGAACGAGTCCTTCGGCGGCAACGTCACCCCGGACAGCGGCGCCCACGACACCATCGCGCTCTTCAACGAGCAGGCCGTCAAGGCCGGTGTCACCGTCGCCGTCTCCACCGGTGACGCGGGCCTCAGCGGCACCATCGGCACCCCGGCCACCGACCCGTACGTGATCTCGGTCGGCGCCTCGACGGACAACCAGAACTACCAGCAGACCGGTTACGCGGCCTCCAAGTTCTCCAACGGGACCTGGAGCAACAGCCGGATCTCCGCGCTGTCCTCGGGCGGCTTCACCCAGGCCGGCCGGACCCTCGACCTGGTCGCTCCGGGCGAGTCGGACTGGGCGCTGTGCACCGCCGACACCTCGAAGTTCGCGGACTGCACCAACTTCAACGGCAAGGCCACGAACATCCAGTCGTTCGGTGGCACCAGCCAGGCGGCCCCGTTCGTCACCGGTGCCGCGGCCCTGGTCATCCAGGCCTACCGCGACACCCACGGCGGCGACTCGCCGTCCCCGGCGCTGGTGAAGAAGTTCATCACCGGCACCGCCTCCGACCTCGGCGTCCCGGCCGAGGAGCAGGGCGCAGGTCTGCTGAACGTCCGGGCCGCGGTCGAGGCCGCCCGCGGCTACGACGACGGCGACGGCACCGACGGCGCCCGCACCGTCGTGGTGAACACCGGCCAGGTGAACATCTCCGGCACCCCGGGCTCGACCCACACCGCCGACGTCTCCGTCACCAACACCAGTGACGAGACCCAGTCGGTGAGCGCCACCACCCGCAGCTTCGCGCCGCAGGCCGCCAACCAGCAGACCGTCAAGCTGGACTCGGCCGCGACCGACACCTTCAAGTACGCCACCAACGGCGTCGACTGGGTGCAGAAGCAGGTCAAGTTCACCGTTCCGGCCGGTGCCGACCGCCTCGCGGCGTCGATCGCCTGGCACGGCGGCCCGAACCCGGTCACCAACGGCCCCGTGGTCCGCATGACGCTGCTCGACCCGTCGGGCCGCTTCGAGACCAACACCCGTCCGCAGGGCGGCGCCACCCCGGCCAACTACGGCCTGGTCGACGTCCCGCGCCCGGTCGCCGGCGAGTGGACCGCGGTCCTCTACACCCCCGCGGGCAAGGCCGGTTACACCGGCGACGTCCAGTTCGGCACCTCCACCCAGCGCGCGGTCCCGGCCGGCGCGGTGAGCCCGAACACCACCGACCTGAAGCCGGGTGAGACCAAGACCCTCAAGGTCCAGCTCACCACCCCGGCGACCAGCGGCGACAGCAGCGAGGCCGTCGTGGTCTCCAGCTCGAACGGCAACACCACCAGCGTTCCGGTCGTGCTGCGCAGCCTCGTCCCGGTCAAGGACGGCAAGGGCACCTTCACCGGCACCATCACCGGTGGCAACGGCCGCGGCTCCTCGCCGACGCAGATGTTCGCCTACGGCTTCGACGTCCCGAAGGGCCAGAAGGACCTGCGGGTCGGCGTCACCGTCGCCAAGGACGCGAACCTGCTCATGCAGGGCGCGCTGATCAGCCCGAACGGCACCCCGATCGACATCGAGGGCAACGCGCTGTTCGACGCCCAGGGCAACGTGACCGGCACCACCAACGGCGTCTCGGCCACCACGGTCAACCCGGCCGAGGGCCACTGGCGCTTCGTCCTGAACGTGCTCGGCCCGGTCAGCGGCCAGGAGCTCTCGCAGGACTTCGCCGGCACCGTCGCGTTCAACCAGAACCAGGCCACCGCGGCCGGTCTGCCGAACGACGCCAAGACCAAGCTGGCGGCCGGCAAGCCGGTCACCGTCAACGTGAACTACACCAACAACACGGTCGCCACCCAGTCGATCGCGGCCGACGGCCGCCTCGACAAGCGCGTCGACCTGCCGCTGGTGCCGCAGGGTGCCTCGGCCAGCCTCAACCTGCCGCTGAGCCTCAGCTCCTCGGTGCCGAGCTTCCTGGTGCCGCCGGGCACCGACCAGCTCAAGGCCGTGGCGGCGTCCTCGACGCCGGCGCAGATCGAGCTGAGCGCCACCACCGCCTCGCCGGACCTCTTCGGTGACCTGAAGAAGGCCCAGGACGGCTCGACCATCTCGGTCGTCACCTCCAAGGGCACCGCCGAGCAGCCGGTCGTCCCGGGTGCCTGGGGCACCTTCGTCCAGCAGATCGGCCCGTTCGGCCCCGCCGGCGCGCCGAAGGGCACCTCCACCATCAGCGCCACCGCGCACACCCTGGCGTTCGACCCGGCGCTGAGCTCCAGCACCGGTGACCCGTACGCCTCCGGTGTCAACGCCTCGGCCCCGGCCGCCGCCCCGGTGACCGTCGCCCCCGGCGCCACCGGCTCGCTGCAGGTGACCCTCACCCCGACCGGCCCGAAGGGCAGCACGGTCAAGGGTGTGCTCTACCTGGTGTCCGGCCCGACCTTCGTGCCGACCGCCAACAACAGCCTCGGCACCACCGGTTCGGTGCTCGCGGCGATCCCCTACAGCTACACGGTGAACTGACGCTCAATCAGTTCAGCACTGACAGGCTGAGGCCGAGGCCGTCCCGGAACTCCGGGGCGGCCTCGGCCGCTTCGGCGTCCCGGGGGTTCCGGACCCGCGGCACTGGGCAGGTTCGGAACGAAGTGACCTTGTCGGGCCGAACCGGGAGCGGGAGTTGAACGAGGCGATCGAGCACAGCCACGTCGAGGTGAACGGCGTACGGCTGCACCTCGCGGAACAGGGTGAGGGGCCGCTGGTCCTGCTGCTGCACGGCTTCCCGGAGAGCTGGTACTCCTGGCGGCACCAGTTCGCGCCGCTCGCCGCGGCCGGGTACCGGGTGGTCGCCCCCGACCAGCGCGGCTACGCCCGCAGCTCGCAGCCGGAGGACGCGGACAAGTACACCCTGCTGCACCTGGTCGGCGACGTGACCTCGCTGATCGGCGCGCTCGGCGCGGAGCGGGCCGTGGTCGTCGGGCACGACTGGGGCGCGCCGGTCGCCTGGGCCACCGCGGCGCTGCGGCCGGACCTGGTGCGCGGCGTCGCCGGGCTGAGCGTGCCGCCGCTGCCGGCCGGGCCGGGCACGCTGGAGGCCGCGCGGGAGAACTTCGGCGAGGGTTTCTACCAGATCTACTTCCAGGAACCGGGCCGCGCCGACGCCGAGTTGGCCGCCGACGTGAAGTCCAGCCTGCGCCGCATCCTGTGCGGCACCCAGCCCGGCCGCGAGCCGCGGCCCTGGGTCGTCCCGGAGGGCGCCAAGCTGCTGGACACCGTCCCGGAGCCGGAGCGGCTGCCGGACTGGCTCACCGACGCGGACCTCGACGCGTTCGCGGCCGACTACGCCCTGCACGGTGCGCGGGCCTTCACCGGGGGGCTCAACTGGTACCGCAACATCGACCGGAACAACGAGCTGATGACGGCGTTCACCGGTCAGCGGATCGACGTCCCAGCGCTGTACGTGACCGGTGAGCAGGACCTGGTGAACGCGATGATCGCGCCCGAGGTGGTGGCACACCTGTTGAAGGAGCTGACCCCCAGGCTGCACCGGCACGTCCGGCTGCCGGAGACCGGGCACTGGACCCAGCAGGAGCGCCCGGCCGAGGTGACCGAGGCGCTGCTGGACTTCCTCGGGAGCCTGGATCGCTAGCCGTTCGGTCCGGCCTGGCCACCGGTCCCCGCGCGGGCGGTGACCAGGCCGGATTCGTAGGCCGCGACGACCGCCTGGGCGCGGTCCCGGACGTCGGGCTCGCCGAGGACGCCGGTGATGTGGTCCATCACCGTGGACTGGCCGAGCACCTCGATGGCGGGGCCGGCGCCGGCCCCGCCGGTGCGGACGGCAGGCTGGGTGGTGTCGCTCACCGGACCGCCTGCCCGTGCTGGACGGCCGCCTCGGCCGACTCGTCGTAGCCCAGTGGGAGTTCGGCCCGCACGGCGAAGCCGCCGTCCGGCCGGGGGCCGGTCGTCAGGGTGCCGCCGTGCAGGGCGACGCGCTCGCGCATGCCGATCAGGCCGTAACCGGCCGGGCCCGCGCCCGGTGCGGCCTCCGGTGAGGGAGCGCCGCCGCCGTCGTCCCGGACCTCGACGGTGACCCGGTCCGGGTGGTACTCCAGGCGGACGGAGGCCCGGGCGGGGCCGGCGTACTTGCGGGCGTTGGTCAGGCCCTCCTGGACGATCCGGAACACGGTCAGGCCGACGGTCGGCGGCAGCGGGCGCCGGGGCCCGTCGACGACGAGCTCGGTCGGCAGCCCGGCCACGCAGGACTCGTCCACCAGCCGCACCACTTCCTCCGCCCCGGGCTGGGGCAGGGGCGGGGCGGAGTCCGGTTCGTCTCCGGCCCGCAGGACGTTCAGCAGCTGGCGCATCTCGCGCAGCGCCAGCCGTCCGGAGGACTCCAGGGTGACCAGGGCGTCCCGGACCACCTCGGGTTGGCCGAGGTTGGCGCGGGCGCCGCCCGCCATCAGCTGCATCGTGGTGATGTGGTGGGCCACGATGTCGTGCAGCTCCCGTGCGATCCGGCGGCGTTCCTCGGCCACCGCGCGGTCGGCCAGCAGCCGGCGGTTGGCGTCCACCTCGCGCTGCCAGCGCGCGACCGCGAGGCCGGCGCAGCCCACCAGGACGGCGGAGACCGGGGCGGCGACGAGCTCCTGCCAGAGCGGGGCGTGGAACCGGCCCTGGCTCAGCGTGGTGGACACGGCCGTCACCGCGACGGCGGCCACAGTGACCGGGACGCCGCGACTGCGGCCGACCGAGAACAGGGCGACGATCAGGACGGCGCCGAAGTGCGGGCCGATCGGGGCGACCAGGTCGTCCGCCGCCTGGAGCACCAGGACGGCGGCGAGCACCGCCACCGGACGGCGGCGCCGGGCGAGCAGCGGCAGACCCGACAGGACGACGAGGGCGAAGCCCGGCACGGTCATGCCGCGGGCGCCGGACACCTGGCCGATGAACAGGTAGCCGAGCAGGTCGAGCGCACCTGCACCGATGGTCACCAGGGCGTCGGTGCGGCTCCACGGCAGGCCGGCGACGGAGCCCTCCGTTCGGCTGTCGGGCTGGTGCCCGTTCATCTGGTCCTCCTGGCTGATCAGCGCTGACCCGCCCATTCTGGCACCGGCCCACGGGCCAGGACGTGGTCCCCGAGGCCGAGCCCGGAGGGGCGGGGCCAGGACCACGGTCCCGGTTCCGCCGCAGGCGGGAGGAGTGGCGGCCCGGGTGCGGATCGTCCGCTGCTCGGACGCCCCGGCGCCCCTCCGCCTGGTGGTCTTGAGCCGGGCCGGGAACTCCCGGTACCGGGGCCGACGTTCGCGGCGGCCCTCCTCGGCCGCTCCCTCTGGTGGCCGCTGCTCCCCGTCCCGAGCGCCGCCCCCACCCCGGCTCCCCACTCCGTCCCCGCGCCGGGCCCGGCCCCGGCCCGGGACCACATCGGCGTCCGCTGACCGCCTCGGCCCCTATCCGGCCCGGTCCCGCAACGGGGCCGGGCTCCGGACGTGCCCCCGACACGCCGTAGCTAGACGGGCAGCAGGCGGGCGATCAGTTCGCCGAGGCGGCGGGCGTTGCGGCAGGAGTGCATCTCCACGACGCCCGCGTACGCCGGGGCGGCGGAGTCGCCGGTCGACCAGAGCGCGGGTTGTTCGGGGTTGAGCCAGAGGACCCGCCGGGCCCGGCCGGCGATCCGGCGCAGGGCGTCCGGGTTGGGGTCGCGGTGGTTGTTGCGGGCGTCGCCGAGGACGAGCACGCAGGTGCGCGGGCCGACGGCGTCGAGGTGGTGGTCGGCGAACTCCCCGAGGGCGGAGCCGTAGTCGCTGTTGCCGTGGTGGCCCATCACCTTGGCCTCGGCGAGGATGCGCGCGGCCAGGCCGGCCGGGTCGCCCTGGCCGCGCCGCAGCAGGTCGGTGACCTCGGCGGTGCGGTTGACGAAGGCGAACACCCGGACTTTGCTGAACTGTTCGCCCATCGCCTGGACCAGCAACATGGTGAAGTCGGCGAAGCCCGCCACCGAGCCGGACACGTCACAGAGCAGCACCAGCTCCGGCCGGGCCGGGCGGCGCAGCCGGTACGCCGGGCGCAGCGGGACCCCGCCGGTGGTGAGCGAGCGGCGCAGGGTGCGGCGCAGGTCGATCTGCCCGCGGGCGGCGCGGCGGCGCCGGGCGGCCAGCCGGGTGGCGAGTTTGCGGGCCAGCGGGTGGACGGTGCGGCGCAGTTCGGCGAGCTGCTCGCGGCCGGCGTACAGGAAGTCGATCCGGTCGGCGGTGGGGGCGACGGCGCGCTCGGCGATCCGTTCGGCGCCGCGCAGTTCGGCGACCCGGCGGCGGGCCTCGCCGGTGACCTGGGTGCGGAAGTCCCGGATGCGGCGGCGGATCTCGTCGGCGAGGACGCGGTCGGAGAGGTCCCGGTCCGAGAGGTCTTCCCGTCCGGGGCTCTCCCGCAGGGCGGAGAGGATCCGGGCGAGCAGGGTCTCCGGGGAGAGGCGGCCGAGCGCCTGGTGGGCGGACCAGCCGTCCGAGCCGGGGGTGCTGCCGGTGCCGTACCGGCCGAAGGCCTCGACCACCTCGCCGGCCAGCCGGGCCTGGGCGGCCCGGTCGTCGGCGGCGAGGGCGGCGGCGAGGCGTTCGCGCAGCTGCTCGCGCAGCGGGTCGGGGCGGCCGAAGCGGGGCGGCTCGGGGTCGTCCGGTACGGGCGGCGGGTCGGCGCGCAGGGCTTCGGGGGTGCCGACGCCGAGCGGGAAGAACAGGTCGAAGGTGGCGTCGAAGACCGTGCGCCGGCCGTCCGAGCGCAGCAGGGCGGCGGCCAGGCCGGCCCGCATCTGCTCGCGGTCGGCGAAGCCGAGCACGTCGAGCACGGCGGCGGCGTCCACCGTCTCGGCCGGGCCGATCCGCAGGCCGTGCCCGCGCAGGGCGCGGACCAGGCCGGTCAGCCGGGCGGCGGTGTCGGCGGGGCCTGCCGCGGTCACGCGAGGGTGAGCTTCTGGGCGGCCTTGCGGACGTCGTCCCGGTGCTTGAGGATCACGCCGAGGGTGTCCCGGACGACGGCCTCGTCCAGGGTGGCGGCGCCGAGCGCGAGCAGGGTGCGGGCCCAGTCGATGGTCTCGGCGACGGACGGCGCCTTGCGCAGTTCCATGGCGCGCAGCGCGCCGACCACCCGGACCAGCGAGGCGGCCAGGGTGTCGTCCAGGCCGGGCACCTTGAGCCGGACGATCCGTCGCTCCAATTCGGCGTCCGGGTAGTCGAGGTGGAGGAAGAGGCAGCGGCGGCGCAGCGCCTCGGACAGCTCGCGGGTCGCGTTGGAGGTGAGCAGCACGAAGGGGCGCTGGCTGGCGGTGATGGTGCCGAGCTCGGGGACGGTCACCTGGAAGTCGCTGAGCACCTCCAGCAGCAGCGCCTCGACCTCGACGTCGGCCTTGTCCATCTCGTCGATCAGCAGCACCGTGGGCTCCTCGCCGCGGATGGCGGTGAGCAGCGGGCGGGTGAGCAGGAACTCCTCGCCGAAGATGTCGCCGCGGGCCTGGTCCCAGCCCTCGTCGCGGCCGGCGGTGATCCGCAGCAGCTGCTTGGCGTGGTTCCACTCGTAGAGGGCGCGGGCCTCGTCGATGCCCTCGTAGCACTGGAGCCGGACGAGCCGGGCCCGGCCCAGTTCGGCGACGGCCTTGGCGAGTTCGGTCTTGCCGACCCCGGCGGGGCCCTCGACCAGCAGGGGCTTGCCGAGCCGGTCGGCGAGGAAGACGGTGGTGGCCACGGCGGTGGAGGCGAGGTAGCCGGTCCCGGCGAGCCGCTCGGCGGTGTCCGCCACCGAGGCGAAGAAGCCGGTGCCGTCGCCGTTCCCGCTGCTGCCGCTGGTCATCTGACGCGCCCCGTTCCGGTTCGCCGGGCCCGTCCGTCGGGCCCGCGCGGCGCCACCCTACCGGCCGGTCACTTGCTTGTCGCGGGCCCTCGCGCGGTGGAGCGGCGTACGACGGGACTGCTGCCCGCCGTACGCCGCTCCGGTGGATCCGCCGGTCCGGGGCGTCAGTTGACGTACAGGACCGGGTTGCCGGAGGCCGAGCTGTCGGTGACCGGGCCGTAGGTCGCGCTGAAGTAGCCGGTCGAGAAGCACAGGCCGGGGCCGGAGACCAGGGTGGCGGCCTGGTCGGCGAAGCCGATGGAGTTGCCGCTGTTCGAGGTGGAGCCGGTGATGCCGCTGGGGCTCTGGTAGACGCAGCTGACGGTGCCCAGCAGGGTGTTGAGCACCACGGTGATGCCCACCGGGCCGGCGCTGGTGCCGCTGAGGGACACGTTGTTGCCGGAGCCGGAGGTGACCGTGTTGGTGTACGGCAGGCTGGTGGCGGTGACGCTCTGCACGCTCATGACGCCGAAGACGCTGGAGGTGCAGGAGTCGAAGGACTGGCTGTTGAGCTGCTCGGTGGCGCTGCCGGGAGCGGACGGGTTGGACGTCACGGTGGCGGAGAACGACGAGGTGGCACAGCTGACGCCGTTGGTGCTGCCGGGGCCGTCGGTGAAGGTGGCGGCGGTGCCGGAGGCCAGGTTGGCGACCAGGGTGTCGCCGACGGCGATGGCCGGGCCGCTTGCGCTGCCCTGGGTCAGGACGGCGGCGGCGTTGGCCTGGGCGGGCGCCACGGCGGCGCCGGTGAGGGCGATGGCGGCGAGGGATGCGGCTGCGAGCGTGCGACGGATGCGCATGAGGGTGCCTCTCTCCGTCCCGGGGGACGGGTGGGGGAAACCCCGCGTGCGGGTGTGGTGGCATGCACGGCGGGGGAGGTGCATGGCGTACCGGAGCTCCGGCGGACCGCGAGTACGGGCGGGCCCGGCGCCACGGGCCCGCTCGTGCGGTACGGCGGTGTTGGGTGCAGTGCAGCGGTGTGGGAGTCGGCCGGTGGTGGCCTGCGCACCGACCGGTTGGAAACCTGGCAGTGTTGTAAACCGGGCGTTGCGTCAATGTCAATACAGGACACAGGAGTTGGTGATGGATCCCAAGTACCTCCGGAGTTCCGACGTGCTCCTCCTGCCGGGTGCCCGGACCGGCCGCGATCCGGCCAGGTCGATCAAGCCGGGCCCGCGCCGGCAGCCCGCCGGAGTGGTCGCCGCGACCCAGCGCGAACGGCTGCTGGACGGGCTGGTCCGGACGGTGGCCGAACGCGGCTACCAGCACGCGACGGTGAGTGACATCTGCCGGGCGGCGGGGGTGACCAGGCCGGTCTTCTACGAGCTGTTCAGCGGAAAGGAGGATGCCTTCCTGGCCGCGCACCGGTTCGGCACCGGGGTGGTGATCCGGCGGATGGCGGCGGCCTTCGCGGCCGAGTCCGACTGGTGCACCGGGATCCGCGAGGCGCTCGGGGTGATGCTCCAACTCCTCGCCGGGACACCGTCCTTCGCGACCATGGCGGTGATCGAGATCGAAGCGGTCGGGCCCGCCGGTCGGCGCGAGCGCGATCAACTCCTCACCCGCTTCCGGGCTTTCTTCGCCGAGGTGCCCCAACTGCCGGGCGGCGTCGGGATGCAGGAGATGGTGGACGCGGTGGTCGGCGGTGTGTACAGCGCGGTCTACCGGCGGATCGCCTCCGGCCGTACCGATCAACTGCCTGAAATCCTACCGGTGTTGAGCATGTTCTGCCTCGCGCCCTTCCTCGGCCCGGTCGAGGCGGACCGGCGGCTCGGGTCGAGGATTGGTGAAGATCCTTCGTGCACCCGTATTGACCCGGCCACTACCGGGCAGTAGCTTCCCAGTTACTCATCGCGCCCCGACCGGACCCACCTCGCCGCCGAGCGGCGCCGGCCCGGCCGGGACGCGCAACGCTGTCCGCGCCAGGGCAACGTGCCAGTGCCTGCACACCCATTCCATCCACAGGGAGCACACATGGCCATGTCCGAGGACGCCGCCGTCGCGGCGGAGACCCCGACACCGACCGGGACCAGAAGAGGCCGGGTACGGATCAAGCGCACCGCCCTGATGGCCGTACCGGCGGTCGCGGTCGGGGGCATCCTGATGACCCTCACCGCCCAGGGCGTGCTCGCCGCGCAGTTCTCCATCTCCGGCATGCCGTTCACCATCACCGCCGACAAGCTCGACGGCGACGGCTTCGCCCAGTTCGGCTCGCTGGACCACATGATCCCCGGCAGCCCCAACCAGGGGCACACCGGTGGTCAGGTGCTGGTCGCGGTGTCGGCGATCAAGACCGCCGAGATCACCAACCTGTGCCAGAGCGTCGACCTCGGTGGCGTCAACCTGGTGATCCACGCGGGCGACCAGGGCACCCCCGTGTCCGCCTCCGACCTCACCACCGACTCCGATCTCCTGTCCGGCGACGCGGAGTTCAAGAACATCGAGATCGGCGGCGACGCCAGCACCTACACCAAGGCCGGCGACGTCGGCAAGGGCGGCAAGGGCGTCTTCGGTCAGCAGGCCGATCACGTCCAGCTGACCCACCTCAACCAGCACAACTACGCGAGCACCGCCGTCGGGTTCAAGCTGCCCAACCTGCGGCTGAGCTTCAGCTCCAAGGGCTGCTGAGCATGACGGAGTCCGTACCGGAGCCGGCCGCGACCGGCGAGGGCGACGTGGCGCGGACCGAGGCGGTGACGGCCCAGGGGACGGCCGCCACCCCCGCCGCGGCCACCGCCTCCGCCGCGGGCCCCGCCGCAGCTCCCGCTGCGTCCGAAGCGTCCGCTCCGACCGCTGCGCCCGCGAGCCCCGCGGGCCCGGTCAAGCGTGACTGGCGGGGCGGACGACCGTTCTGGGGCGGGCTGCTGGTGACGCTCGGCGGGGCCGAGGTCCTGTTCACGCTGTGGGCCCCGCTGCCCCTCCTGCTGCACATCTCGCTGGTGGGCCTGGCGGGGTACCTGGTGCCCTCGGTGATGCTGCTGTGCGGCCTGCTGATCCTGTTCAACCCGACGCAGCGGCTGTTCTACTCCATCCTCGCGGTGCTCGCCTCGCTGGCCAGCTGGGTGACCTCCAACCTGGGCGGCTTCCTGATCGGGATGCTGCTCGGGGTGGTCGGCGCCTGCCTGACCTTCGGGTGGCTGCCCGACCAGCCGCTGCGCCGTGGGCGGCAGCGGCGGGAGGACCGGCGTGCCGCGCGCCGGGCGGCGGGGGCAGGGGTCTGACGGCCGCCGGGTCCGGCAGCCGTCGGGCGTCATCGGCGGCGCCCCGCTCGACCGGTGGTGGGAGAGCACCGGTCGGGCGGGGCGTCGCCTTCGGCTGCCCGCCTCGCGGGCCGGGAACCGGCCGGGATCCGCTCCGCCGGTTCCCGGAGGGTCGATGGTCCCGGGTCCGTCGGGGGCCATCGGCCCTTCCCGTGTGCGGCGGACGGCAGTTGACTGGGCCGGCCATGGACAACAGCAGCAAGGCCGCGCCGCCACCGCCGAGTACGACGGCCTGATCGCCCGCCACCACGCGATGCGACTGCGGAGCCAACTCCTCACTCCCGCAGCACCCTTGGATGACGGGCCCGGCGCCTACACCGGTTCCGGCGGCCGAGAGGGCTACGACGGCGCCGGGGACCAGCACCTGATCCGGCGCGACCTCGACCTGGTCGCCCCGATCGCGGAGCCCGACCTCTACGACTGGCAGGCGCTCTCCGAACTCGGCCTGCACAAGCCCTGGTTGTCGCTCACACCGGTGACGGCCGGCCGCCTCGCCGACATCGTCGCCGCCGCCGGGGACTGGCGCGAGCACTTGGCCTGCGTCAGCGGCCCGGCCGGGATGGTCGCCTCGGCGCGGTCCGAACTTCTGGCGGTGGGGCTGCCGTTGGCGCGGGTGCGGTTCGACCAGGTGCTCACGCGGTAGCCCCCGTTCGGCGACGACCCCGCTCGGCGATGACCCCGTTCGGCGATGACCCCGCCTACCGGAAGCAGTAGGAGTCCGAGGAGGCGTCCCCGCCCGCCAGGTGCGTCTGGTGGACTCGCAGCCCCCGGAAGTCGGCGCCGTGCGGGAAGAAGCGCTCGTCGATGCTCAGCCCGCCGGCGACCGGGTCGGCGTCCAGCTTGACCAGCCAGGGTTCGATGCCGTCCGGGTAGAACTGGTCGTCCCAGGCGCCGTAGAGGGAGTTGGTGAGGTAGAGCCGCTTCCCGTCCCGGCTGATCTCCACCATCTGCGGTGCCCCGCTCAGCGGCCGCGCCGGCTCGGCCGGGTGCGGCGTCCGGGCGGCGACCCCGCCCAGTCGCACCGAGGAGGCCAGCCGGGGGTTGAACGGGTCCGAGACGTCGTACTGGAACAACTCGCCGGTGCCCCAGGCCGAGACGTACAGCCAGCGGTCGTCCACTGACAGGTTGATGTCGGTCACCAGCGGCGGCACCGCCCCGAACGGCCGCAGCGCGGGCGGCAGTTCATCGGCCGAAGCGGGCTCAGCGGGGATCTCGATCACCTTGCGCGCGGTGAACGCCGGGCCCTCCCGGTACCAGAGCCACACCGAGGAGGAGAGGTCCTCGACGTTCACCACCACACCGGCGAACCCCCACTCCGCCTGCGGGTCGTGCGCCGGACGCAGCTCCAGCACCATCTGGTACTGGTCCCCGAGGTCGACCCGCTGGAGGTGCCGCCCGGTGCCCAGCTCCCAGAAGTGCAGCGCGTGGCCGTACTTGCGGGCGAGCAGCTGCTCGGGCAGCACCCCGTCCTCGACCATCCACGGGGTACCCCACTCGCTGGTCACCCCGACGTCGGTCCCGAGGTGCCACCAGACGTCGTAGGCGAAGTGCTGCGGGCCGCGCTCCGTCTCCCAGGGGCGCAGCACGTCGAAGGTGGTGTGGTCCAGCAGCGCCACCCCGCCGGGTCCGTCGCCGCCGTCCCCGGCCCCGAGGCAGGACAGGAAGACGCCGTCCGGACCGCAGTGCAGGGTGTGCGGCCGCGAGTAACCCGCCTTCGCCGCAAGCTCCTCGGCCTCCACCGTCCTGACCAGTCGGGGCCGGACCGGGTCGGGACGGGTGTCCATCACGTGCAGCCGGGAGGACCGCAGCCCCGGCAGCAGCAGGAACCGCCGCTCCGGGTTCTCGTGGCAGGCGTGCGCCAGGGCGCTCGAGCAGGCGTTCCAGCCGAAGTGGTGCAACTCGTCGCCGAGCGTCGGCAGTTCGGCGAAGTTGAGCACCTTCCCGTAGCTCGCCGACGCGGGATCGGTGTCGACGGTGAGCAAGGCGTCCGGCCGCGCCCCGGACCGGTCGAACCCGGCCACGTACGCCAAGGTCTCCGGCGGCGCCGCGATCGCCTCGGTGGCCGACCGGTAGAGCGACGAATCCATCTCTTCTCCCAACTCGCCGTGTCCGTCCGGGCAGCGTTCCACACGGCCACCGGCGCACAGCAGGCGCACGAGAAGCGGCCGGGAGGCGCGCACGACTACCCTGGTCAGGGGCACGACAGACGGTCGGACCGTCGACCACCGAGCCGTCGACCACCGAGCCGGCGACCACCGGGCCGTGGCCACCCGGGCCGTCGGGGGCGGCTCCGCGCGGACGCTGCCGCGCGCCCCGGACCTACCGGCCGGTATGGTCGGGGGCGGAACGGGTGGTCACCGCCGTGGCGGCGGGCGGAGCGGAGGAACGGGTGCGGCGGCAGATGGAGTTTCGGGAAGACATCCTGGGTGCCCCCTACGAGGCGGCGGAGCTCGAGCTGCGTCCGGACGGCGAGGGCGCGGTGTGCGCGACCCTGGTGCGACGGCTGGTGCCGGGGGCCGAGCGGGCCGTGCTGTACATCCACGGGTACAACGACTACTTCTTCCAGACCAACCTGGCCGACCACTACGCCGCGCTGGGGTTCTCCTTCTACGCCCTGGACCTGCGCAAGTACGGGCGCTCGCTGCGGCCGCACCAGTCGCCGAACTTCGTCCGGGACCTCGCCGAGTACGACGAGGAGATCGACGAGGCGGTCCGGATCATCCGGGAGGTCGACGGCCACCGGCGGCTGCTGCTGAACGGGCACTCCACCGGCGGCCTGGTCGGCGCCCTGTGGGCGGGGCGCCGGGCCGGGCGGGGCGTGGTGGACGGGCTGTTCCTGAACAGTCCGTTCCTGTCGATGCCCGCCGGGGCGGTCGTGCGGACCGCCGGCGGCCCGGTGGTGACGGCGATCGGGCGGCTGAAGCCGACCCGGATCCTGCCCTCCTCGCTCAACCCGCACTACACCCACAGCCTGCACCGGGACCACAAGGGCGAGTGGGACTTCGACCTGAGGCTCAAGCCCGCCGAGGGCTTCCCGCTGTACGCGGGCTGGCTGTCCGCGATCCACCAGGGCCACCGGCAGCTGCGGCGCGGACTGGGCATCGACGTACCGGTGCTGCTGATGGCCTCGACGAAGTCCATCTCCACCACCACCTGGCACCACGGCCTGCACCAGGCCGACGCCGTGCTGCGGGCCGACGACATCTCCGCCCAGGGGCCGAAGCTGGGGCGGCACGTCACTGTCGTCCGGATCGAGGGCGGCATGCACGACCTGGTGCTCTCCGGGGAGGCGGCCCGTACCGAGGTGTTCGCCGAACTGGACCACTGGCTCGCCGCGTACCTGGACGTCCGGCCGGTCGGGGAGAACGCGTGACGGACGAGCCGGCGACGGACGACCCGTTGCCGGTCGGCCGGAACACCGACCTCGGCTTCGCCAAGCTGATGCCGGACATCGACCGGGACGGCGGCTGGCTGCTCACCCTGGACGGCACCCCGCAGTCGTACGTCGACCTGGCCGATCCGACCCACCTCGAGTTCGAGTACACCCGGCGGATCGGCCACCTCGCCGACGCCCTCGCCCCCGCCGGCCGTCCGCTGGACGTGCTGCACCTGGGCGGCGGCGCCCTCACCATGCCGCGCTACCTGGCCGCCACCCGTCCCGGCTCTCGCCAGCGGGTGGTGGACGTGGACGGGCCGCTGCTCGACCTGGTCGCCGAGCACCTGCCCTGGCAGGGCCCCGGCACGGACATCACCGCGACGGTCGGCGACGCCCGGGAGGCGCTGGCCGCCACCCCGGCCGGTTCGCAGGACCTGGTCGTCGCGGACGTCTTCCACGGCTCCCGCACCCCGGCCCACCTCACCTCGGTGGAGTTCCTGCGGCTGGCCGCGACCGCCCTGCGCCCCGGCGGCTGCTACGCCGCCAACCTGGCTGACGGTCCGCCGCTGGCCTTCGCCAAGGCCCAGGCGGCGACGGTCCGGGCGGTGTTCCCGTACGTCTTCCTGGTCGCGGAGGCGCCGGTGCTGCGCGGGCGCCGGTACGGCAACATCCTGCTGGCCGGTTCGACGGCGCCGCTGCCGACGGCGGAACTGACCCGCCTGCTCGCGGGCGACATCTTCCCGGCCCGGCTCACCGAGGGCGAGGAGCTGTCCGCCCTGGTCGGCCGGGCCGCCCCGGTCACGGACGCGGAAGCCACCGACTCCCCGCCCCCGCCGGACGGCGCCTTCAGCGTCGGCTGAGGGGGTCGCGCTCCGCCGTCCCAATCCGGCCCGGCGTTCCGAAGCGGGGTCACCGCCGGCTGGCAGGTCGTCCCGTCTCGCGGGCCGGGCCCACGGTGCCGGTGGGTACGGGTCGGGTTCGGCACGGGAGGCCGGTGTGGCCGACTTCTCGTGCGGTCAGTCCGGTGGCCCGGTGGGCCGTCCAGGCATGCGGTCACCGGGACGGGTGTCTCCCGGCCAAGGGCCTCGGTCATCGCCGAGGCCCTTGGCCTCCCCGAACCGGTCGCGACCCGAGTTCGGGGGTTCGGGGTCATTCGGGATCAGGGGACGATGACCCGGCGGCCACGGCTGTGGCCGGCTTGGCTGTCGATGTGCGCCGCCGCGGCCTCGGCGAGCGGGTAGGACTTCTCGACCGGGATGTGCAGCTTGCCGCGCGAGATGAGGTCGGTGGTCACGGCGAGCGCGGCCGGTACGCTCCCGGCCACGCCGGAGAAGCGGACGCCGAGCTCCGGTGCGCCGAGGTCGGCGATGGTGATCACCTTCTGCGGGTCCCCGGTCAGGTCGACGAGCGCGCGGATCACGCCCGAGCCGGCCAGGTCGAGGGCCGCGTCGACCTGGCCGAGCCGCCGCACCCGCTCGACCCAGCCCTCGCCGTACGTCGTGGCGAGGGCGCCCAGGCTGCGCAGGTAGTCCTGGTTCGCGGCCCCGGCCGTGCCGATCACCGTGATGCCGCGGTCGCGGGCGATCTGGAGGACCGCTGAGCCGACGCCGCCGGACGCGCCGCTGACCAGCAGCGTCTGCCCGGGCCGCACACCGACCTCGCGGATGATGCGCAGCGCGGTCTCCATCACGGAGGGGTATCCGGCCGCCTCTTCGAAGGTCAGGCCTTCGGGCATCCGGGCCCAGGCCGACAGCACGGCGAACTCGGCGTAGGTGCTGGAGCCTTCGCCGAACACGTGGTCACCGACCTCGACTCCTTCGACACCCTCGCCGACCCGGTCCACCACCCCGGCGGCGTCCAGACCGACTCCCGAGGGCAACTCGGTCGGATGGGCCCCCAGCTTCTGGCCCTCACGGATCCTCCAGTCGACGGGGTTCACGCCCGCCGCCCGTACGGCGATGCGTATCAGGCCGGGCCCCGGGTGGGGCTCCTCGGCGTCCACGAGGCGCAGAACGTCCGGACCGCCGAACTCGGCGAAGTTCACTTTCTTCATGCGGTGGACCGTAGCACTAACGGTTAGTGTTTTGAAACTGTTCCTGTTTCCTACCTGCTAGTGTCAGCTCATGACCGAACCGCCCGGACGTCGGGAGCGCAAGAAGGCCGCGACCCGCCAGAAGATCGCCGACACCGCCCTCCGGCTCTTTCTGGAACGGGGGTACGAGGCGGTGGGAATCCGTGACGTGGCCGCCGAGGCCGACGTGGCCGTCACCACGCTCTTCTCCCACTTCGCCTCGAAAGAGGCCCTGGTGTTCGAGCAGGACGGCGACTTCGAGCAGCGCCTCACCCGGGCCGTCACCGGCCGGGAGCCGAACGAGCCGCTCATCCCCGCGCTTCGCCGCGAGGTCCGGGCCCTGGTCCGGCACTGCACGGCGGACGGCGCCGCCCCGATCTGGCGCATGATCGAGGAGTCGCCCGCCCTGCGGGAGTACGAGGAGTCGATGAGGCTGCGCCACGCCGAGTCGCTGGCAGCGGCCATCGCCGCCGATCCCGGCCTGTCCCGGACCACGACGGCGAGCCGGACGATCGCGAGGTTCGTGATCGACGCCTACTCGCTGGCCCGCGAGGCGCCCGATCCGGACGCCGCCCTTGACGAGGTCTTCCGGATGATCGAGGCGGCCTGGGCCGTCACCTCCTCCTCCGGGAACCTCACCTGAAACCTCACCGGGAATCCCACCGGGACCCCTGCCGGGAACTTCACCGGCACGACCGGCCCGTAGTCGGGTCCGGCGCGTCGGGGGGAAGGGCGGCGGGAGGCGGGTGTCAGAATCGGCGGGTTCGGGCCGGGGTTGTCCACGGAGGAGTCGATATGAGCGGCGGCGGGGAACGGCCGGAGTTGGGGCAGGTGCCGGAGACGGCGCTGTGGACGCTGTGGCACCGGGCGCTGGAGGCGCGCCGGCCGGACGCCGTGCTCCACGACCCCAAGGCCGTCGAGCTGGTCGACCGGCTCGACTACCCCTTCTCGGAGCGGTTCGGTACCAGTGGCGTCCAGGCCCAGCTCCAGGCGCTGCGCGTGGCCTGCTTCGACCGCGAGGTGGCGGACTTCCTGGCACGGGAGCCGTGCGGCACCGTGGTCTGCCTGGGGGACGGCCTGGAGACCCAGTACTGGCGGATCGACAACGGGCGCGCCCGCTGGCTGAGCGTGGACCTGCCCGACTCGGTGGCGCTGCGCGAGGAGTTGCTGCCGCCCGGCCCGCGTCAGCGTTACCTGGCCGCCGACGCCACCGACCTGGGGTGGGCCGACGAGGTGGACCGCGGCCGTGAGGTGCTGGTCAGCGCGCAGGGTCTGCTGATGTACCTTCCGCCGTCCCGGGTGAGGTCCCTGATCGCGGGTTGCGCGGAGCGCTTCCCGGGGGGCTCGCTCGTGCTGGACTCCGTGCCGCGCTGGTTCAGCCGACTCACCCTGGCGGGGAAGACGCGTGGCCACGGGTACCGGGTGCCGCCGATGCCGTGGGCGATGGACGCGGATGAGCGGGGCAAGCTCCGCACCGCCGGTCCGGCGGTGGTGGCGGCGCGGGACGTCAGGCCGACCGGCGGACGCGGGCTCCTCGGCGCCCTGCTGCCACTGGCGATGACCATCCCGCCCCTGGCCACTCGCCGTCTCTCCGTCACAGTCCTGGACTTCGCCGGGCAGTTCGAGCGGTCGTAGACGGAGGACGGCGGCCGACGCGCGGGAGGTCCACCGGGAGCAGCGGCACTCGCTGACGCTCTTGCCGAGAAGGTTGGCCTCCGCCTCGACCCCGAGCGTCGCAACCGCCGGTGCCGCGGCTGTCAGCCGTTCCGCGCCCCCGTCGTGACCGGAGAACGCAGCGGGGCGCCCGAAGCAGCCACACACTGATCAGCCGTTGCGACGTGCGGCTTCGGACGTACGTGCCCGCTGACCGGCGTAGCGGTCGTCTCGCGTACTGTTCTGGCATGGCTCGATCCGATGGCACCCCTTCCGCTGGGCTGCGGGAACGCAAGAAGGCCGAGACCCGGGAGGCGCTGCGTGCCGCGGCCGCGCGGCTGTTCGCCGAGCGCGGGTTCGCCGAGACGACGGTCGCGGAGATCGTCGAGGCGGCCGGGGTGTCGCCGCGGACGTTCTTCCGCTACTTCGACAGCAAGGAGGACCTGCTGCTGCCGGATCTCGCGGAGTCGTTCGACCGGATGGTGCGCGAGCTGGCCAGCCGCCCGCACGGGGAACCCGCGTTGGTCGCGTTGCGCGAGGCGGTGCTGGCGGCGGTGGCCAGTGCCCCGCAGACCACGCTGGTCGCGCTGGCCCATCCGATCGAGGGCGCGGAGGCATTGGTGACGGACCGGCTGGTGTACGCCTTCGTGCAGTTGGAGAGCCGGCTCACCAAGCTGCTCATGGAGCGGTTGCCGCCAGGCCCTGACGTGGATCTGCGAGCTGCCGTGGTGGCGATGACGGCGATGTCGGCGGTGCGTGCGGTGGTTCGTACGGTGCGGGAGCGACGCAAGACCGAGGAGGTGCCGGTCGGCGCCTTCGCCCGGTTGCTACCGACCGCGTTCGCGGTGCTGGCCGAGGCGAGCGCGGACCTGTGACGGTTGCGCGCCCGCCCCGGGCCACCACCGGTCAGCCGGCCAGGTCCGCTTCGTCGGGACGGGTGAGGGCCGGGAGGTGGGAGCGCAGCGCCCGGGGGCTGTTCCAGCCGAGCGCGCCGGTGACACGGCCCTGCGTGTGGTAGAGGGCGACGAAGGAACGTTCCTCCGGATCGCCCTGAACCACCTCGACCTTCGCGTCGGCGGTGCACGTCCCGTACGCCTGGATCCTGGCGTCGTACTGGTCGCTCCAGAAGTAGGGGAGCGGTGCGTACGGTTCGTGGGCGCCGAGCAGATTGCGTGCTGCGGCGATGGCCTGCTCGGCGGCGTTGGTACGGTGCTCCAGCCGCAGGGTGCCGCCGAGGCGTGGGTGGTACCAGCGGGCGGCGTCTCCGGCGGCGTAGACGCCCGGCGCGGCCCGGCAGTAGGCGTCGCAGAGGACGCCGTCGCCGATGCGCAGGCCGCTGCCGCGCAGCCAGTCGGTGGCGGGTGTCGAGCCGATGGCCACCACCACGGCGTCGGCTTCCACCAGGGAGCCGTCGGTCAGCCGCAGCGCCGCCACCTGCCCGTGTGATCCGATCAGGGAGGTGACCCGCGCGCCGGCGCGCAGCCGTACGCCGTGGTCGGTGTGGAGCTGGGCCACCATGCGGCCCAGGTCTGGGCCAAGGCGTTCGGCGAGCGGGGAGGGGCCCTGGCAGATCAGGGTGGTCTCCAAGCCGAGGGTACGGGCGGTGGCGGCGACCTCGGAGCCGGTGAACCCGCCGCCGACGACGGCGAGCGTGGGCCGGCGCAGCAGGTGTTGGCGCAGACGAAGGGCTTCGTCCAGGGTGCGCAGGACGTGGACGCCGTGGAGGTCGTGCCCGCTGGGGAGTCGGCGGGGCGTGACACCGGTGGCGATGATCAGCCCGTCGTAGTCGAGGCTCGTGCCGTCGTCGAGTCGGACACCGCGCCGGTCGGGGTCGAGTGCTACGGCCCGGCGGCCGGGCCGTAGGTCGAGATCGAGCCGGGTGTAGTCGTCCGGGCCGCGCAGGGCCGAGGCGGTCGGCTGCCAGTCGCCGGCCAGGATCTGCTTGGACAACGGCGGTCTGTCGTACGGGAGGTGGGGTTCCTCGCCGATCAGGGTCAGTCGGCCGTGGTAGCCCTCGCGGCGGAGTGTTTCCGCCGCCGTGAGCCCGGCGGCGGAGGCGCCGACCACGACCACGCGACGCAGCGCGGTGCTCATGCGCCGGCCTTGCGGGGTACCGGGGTGTGCTCGCTCACCGGGCGTCCACCCGGATGGCGGCGGCGGGGCAGCGAGCGGCCGCGTCTCGGACCGGAGTGTCCAGGTGCGTGGGCGGGTCGGGGTCGAGGAGGACGGCGATGCCGTCGTCGCGCTGGTCGAAGACCTCGGGAGCGGTCATGACGCAGGTGCCCGCGCCGCAGCAGCGGTCCTGGTCGAGGGTGATACGCATGCGGTGTCCTTGCTGGGGTGTCGGGGCGTGGTTCACCAGGTGACGGGCAGCTGGTGCAGGCCGTAGATGATCATGTCGTCGCGGAACGGCAGCTGGTCGGCCGGGACGGCCAGTCGCAGGCCCGGGAAACGGGCGAACAGCGAGGTGAGCGTGATCTGGAGTTCGGCGCGGGCGAGTTGCTGGCCCAGACACTGGTGGGGGCCGTAGCCGAAGGCGACGTGGGCGGCGGGGTCGCGGGTGATGTCCAGCCGGTCCGGGTCCGTGATGCCGAGGCCGGGGTCGCGGTTGGCCGAGGGAAGTGAGGCCACGACGTACTCGCCGGCCTTGATCGACAAGCCGCGGACGGTGAGGTCCTGGGCCGCCACCCGGACCAGGCCGAACTGGATGATCGTCAGATGGCGCAGCAGTTCCTCGACCGCTCGGTCGGCCAGGGCCGGGTCCCTGCGGAGGGCGGCGAGCTGGTCGGGGGACTCCAGCAGCGCCAGGCTACCGAGCGCGATCATGTTGGCGGTGGTCTCGTGGCCGGCGATCAGCAGAAGCGAGCCCAGGACGGTGACCGCGATGTCGGTCAGCGGGCTGTCCGGATCGGCGTCGGCCTCGGCGATCAGGCCGCTGAGCAGGTCGTCCCCCGGCTGCTCGCGCTTGGCGGCGACCAGGGTGGAGATGAAGGAGGCGAGGTCCGCCCTGGCCTGCTGTGCCTGCTCGGGCGAGGATTCGATGGCCAGCAGTCGGCCGGCCAGGCCGTGGAAGGTCTCGCGGTCGTCGTAGTCGACGCCGAGTAGTTCGCAGATGACCAACGAGGTGACCGGTAGAGCGAGTTCGGCGACCAGGTCGACCGGCCCGCCACGCCGTTCCATCGCGTCCAGGCGCTCGTCGACGATCTGCTGGATCCGCGGCCGGAGCTGCTGGACGCGCTTGACGGTGAACGCCCGCATGACCGGGCGCCGGTACCGGGCGTGTTCCGGTTCGTCCAGGCGCAGCAGTGCCCCCGGGAGTGGCTGCTCGGGCAGGGCCGTCGGCGCGGGGCGGACGTGTGGCGCGGCGGTGCTCAGTCGTGAGCTGAACCTGGGGTCGGCCAGTATCGCGCGGACGTCCTCGTACCGGGTGGCCAGCCAGCCGGAGCCGCCGCTGGGGAAGGAGATCCGGCTGATCGGAGCCTGCTCGCGCAGCCGGGCGTACTCGGGCGCTGGGTCGAAGGGGCAGCCACGCTGCCTGGGCAGGCCGGGCAGGTCACTCGGGACTGCAGGGTTGACGATGGCGTCGGTCATGGATTCCTCCAGTGGTTTCTGCGGGGGACGGGAGGCCTGCGGGCATGGCGGCATGCCGTCGGTGCAGGGCCGGCCCGACGAGCGCGATCGCAAGGAACAGGCCCGATCCCACGATCAGTTGGGCGTCCGGCGTCCACCGGTCGAGGACGAGCCCGGCGCCGAGCGCCAGGACGACCAGCAGCACCTTGCCCAGAATCAGGTTTCGCAGCGGCAGTCGGAGCGGTCCGACCTGGCCCCTGCGGCGGCGGCGCTGCCATCTGAGCGCCTGCGCCAGGGTGGCGAGCACAGCCATCAGGGCCAGCGAGTGCAGGGCACGCTGCCATGCGGGGCCGTGCTCCACGAACGCCCAGCGCCAGCCGAAATAGGCCCCGGCCGCCGCATAGCCGATGTGGATCAGGCGACGGCCCGGGACACCGCCCCGGAATCTGAAAAGTGGCACAACTGCCACAATAGAGAAAGTGGCACAAGTGTCAAGATGTGCTGCCCGTGGAGCCGCTGCGACACCCGGACCGACAGGCGTGTCCGATTCGGCCTTCGACGAGCGTCAGCGAAGAGGGCAGGGCGCTGGGTGTTGTGCGCGGGGCGCGCCGAGTTCGTTGCGGAGCTGCCGCAGAAAGCGTCGTTCTCGCACGTCAGAGCTTCATCGGGCAGGTGTTCGCGTCGCGCGGGGTCTGCTGGTGTACCTTCCGCCGTCCCGGGTGAGGTCACTGGTCGCGGGTTGCGCGGAGCGCCTCCCGGGCGGCTCGCTCGTGCTGGACTCCATGCCGCGCTGGTTCAGCCGACTCACCCTGGCGGGGAAGACGCGTGGCCACGGGTACCGGGTGCCGCCGATGCCGTGGGGCGGATTGGCGGGTCGCCGCGCCAGGGCCGCTCCGCGAACGGGTCCTGGTCAGCCCATGGTGAAGACGAAGCTGTCGGAGTCGTAGTAGTCCGGCAGGTGGACCAGGAGCGATCCCGGGTGCGGGGGGTCCGCCTTCGACCACTCCTGCGGGCCCAGCAGGTGCGCGGAGTAGTCGCTGGAGGGGACTCGTGGGACGAACACGAGGCGGAAGGTGTCCTCCTGGGCGTCGGGTGCGAACCGCCAGAGCTGCTCGGCACGCCCGGTGTCGGACCGACACGTCTGAAGGGTGACGGTGACGCTGTTTCCGCCCGCGGTGGTGCCGTCGAGACAGGTTCCGGTGGCGGTGTTGCGCAGCTGGTAAGTGTCCTCTCCGGCCGGTAGCCGTTGCCAGTGCTGGGTGGCCTGGCCGTTGCACTGCTGGAGCTGGAGCTGGAAGGGGCCGGCGGCCCGGGTACTGGTCGTGAGGCCGATGCAGAGCCCCGAGCCGTGGTTGACGAGCGGAAGCCCGCCGACGACCGGTGGCGCGGGGGCGGCCGGTGGCGCGGTGGACGGGGTGGTGTCGACGGACGTGGCGGCTGCCGGCTGCACGGAAGGTGCGGAGGTCCCGGTGGGCGCCGCGGTCGAGGGGGATGCGGTGGGAGAAACGGTGGCCATCGCGGCCGAGCCGATTTCCGGTGACGCGTCGTCGAAGCCCTGGGCCGGCAGCGTCCTGCCGGTGGCGGACAGGGTCGGGGCGTCGACCGGCAGGGGGTGTTCACCGGCCCCCTCCACCGTGCTGAGGAGGAGGCCGGCGATGGCGAGTGCGGCGAGGGCGCCGGCGGTGGCCGAGGCAAGGGGTATGAGCAGGCGTCGGCCGGTGCGACCATCGGTGCGCGCCGGTCGGCGCAGGCGCCGGCTGCGACCGGGGGCGACGGGCGCGGGCTCGTCGGACTCCGGACCGTTGGGCGCGGCCACGGCTTCCTGGTGGCGGCGCGCCGACCTGGTGGCGGTGGGCTCGTCCCGCTGCCGGCGGCCTGGAACCCGATCGGCCGAATCGGCTGCCGGGATCGTCGCGGTCCCCGAATGTGGCATCTTCACTCCTGAGCATGCCGGTGGGAAGGCATGTGGTCGAACAGTCACTGCTCGGCCCCGGGTGCGAGGACGGGGCCGGGTTGCCGCGGGCCGGAGAATGCCGCGGGTGGGGCATCTCGTCCGGCCCTTGACCAGGGGGATCCATGGGTCACAGTTCCCTGTGGGGCTCCGGACCAGGCGCCGCCGGGGCCCGGGCGGCGAACCTCGGCGGGAGGCGGAACCTATCACGGTGGTGGACGGAAGCTGATCGACGGTCAGTTCACGAAGCGAGAGGGGCGGTGGATCGACGTCTGCCGTGTTCGGTCCTCACCCGTGCCGGCTGCGCGGTCTCTGCGCTCCGCGGTGGCGGTTGCGCCAAGGGCGGCGCAGGGGGCGCCGGTTCCGGTCCGCCAGTGCGAGGTCCACCTCCACCCGTGCTCCGCCCAGCGGGCCGCACCCGATGCGGAGGCGGCCCCGGGTCGATTCCGCCGCGCTGCGCGCGATGTCCAGCCCGAGGCCGGTCGATCCGGCGCCGCTGGCGCCCCGGGAGAGCGCGGCGACCGGGTCCGTGATGCCGGGGCCGTCGTCCTCGACCACCAGGACGACGCTCTGCGCGGTCCGCCGTACGCTCACGGCGAAGCGGGTGCCGTCCGGGGTGTGCCGGAAGACGTTGCCGACCAGCGCGTCGACCACCGCGGCGACGTGGTCGCCCGGAAGCTGGACGGGCGTCGGTTCGTCCGTCGCCTCGAACGTGCAGACCCGGCCCTGTTGCTCGGCGAGGACGGCCCAGAAGCCGACGCGGTGGGCGGCGACCTCGGACACCTGGCAGGACTCACCCGGGGCCGGGCCGGTCGGCCGGGTACCGGGGTCGCCGGGCGCGATACCGGGGTGCGCCCCGGCGGGCCTGGTGGACAGGGGCGTGCGGGCGGCGACGATGATCGCATCGAGTTCGTCCTCGAGTTGTTCGACCGCCTTCGCCAGCTGGGGTGCGACCGGGGCCGGGCCGATCCGTTCGGCGGCGAGGCGCAGCGCCGTCATCGGGGTGCGGAGCCGGTGCGACAGGTCGGCGACCAGCTCCCGTTCCGTCGCCAGTAGCTGCCTGACCCGGTCGGCCATGGTGTTGAAGGCGTCGCCCACCGCCCGGAGTTCGGGCGGACCGGCGGGTTCGACGCGGACGGCGAGGTCGCCCGCGCCGAGGGCCGCTGCCGCGTGGGAGAGCTTGCGCGAGGCGCGTACCACGCGGGCGCCGAGCCGATCGGCGACCAGCACCGACCCGATCACCAGACCGGTGGCGAGCAGGGCCATGACGGTCCAGGCCCGGCTCAGTCCGCGGTTCAGCTCGCTGTCGGGCACGAACTCCTCGATGACGGCGACCTGGTCGTGGCCGAGCATGACGGGCTGGAGGTAGTCCCGGCCTCCGGGAGCGTCGGCGGTCAGGGCGGTCCTGCCCTGCACCGCCCGGCTCAGCAGCTGCGCGCCGGCGCGGGTGGTGCCCGCTCGACTGCCGTCGGGCAGATGGATGCAGAGCTGGCCCGCGGGGTCGGTGCGGGCCACCGCCGCGGCGAGATCGGCCGGGTCGGGGGCCAGTGCCAGCAGCGGAATCGCGGTGTCGACACGCTGTTCGGCGGCGAGCATCGCCTCGGTCTGGACGTGAGTGCGCAGCAGCAGGGCGAGCGGGACGAGGAACGACACGGTGACCAGGACCGTCACCGCGAGTGCCACCGTGGCGAGGGCGGATCTCACCGGGGCGACACCAGCTTCACTCCGACGCCCCGGACCGTGTGCAGGAAGCGCGGGCGGGCGGCGCGCTCGCCCAACTTCCGGCGCAGGCACGACAAGTGCACGTCCACGGTCTGCTCGTCCACGTACGGCTGCCGCCACACTTCGGCGAGCAGCTGCCGTTTGGAGACCACCCGGTCGGCGTTCAGCGCCAGGAACGACAGGAGGTCGAACTCGCGCCGGGTCAGACCGATTTCGCGGCCGGCCAGGTGGACCGTCCGGGCGAGCGGGTCGATCCGCAGCTCGCCCAGCACCTGCGGCCCCCGGTCCGCGACGGGGGCCCCGCCGCTCCGGGAGCCGAAGGCGTGGGCCGGGCCCGCGCATCGGCGCAGGACGGCGGTCAGCCGGGCGAGCAACTGCCCGCCGGAGAACGGCTTGACCAGGTAGTCGTCCGCACCCGCGTTGAGCAGCTTGATGATCTCGGCGTCGTCGTCCCGTGCGGTCGCGACCAGCACCGGGACCTGGGACAGTCCGCGGATCATCTTCAGGGCGTCGGCGCCGTCGAGGTCCGGCAGGCCGAGGTCCAGCACCACCGCGTCCGGCTTCCACTGGGCGACCTCGCGCAGCGCGCCGAATCCGTCGGGTGAACTGCGCACCACCAGCTGATGGCCGGCCAGCAGCTCGATCAGGGAGGCGCGGATGGCGGGGTCGTCTTCCACGACGAGGACGGTCGTCATGGCGCACACCGTAGCCGACGGGCGGATCCGGTCGAGCCGACTTCGAACCGGTGGGCGGGCAGCGGCGGGCACGCCGGGGCCGGCCGGTCGGCCAGGGCTCCGGTTCCGAGGCGTTTCCGCTGGTCAAAGGGGTAATGAGGAGGGAATTCGGAGAAGTTTAGCCGAGTCTTAGCTGTTCCTTAAGCCGTGGTCCGGTAGGCGGTTCCGGCCCACCTCGTGTAGGGCCCCGGTGGGCGCAGCACCCGCTGCGTCCACCGGGGGCCGGTGCCCGGCCGGAGAAGCGCCGGCGGTGTGGTCAGGAGACGTCGAGGGCGATGTCGTCGATCACGAAGCTGGTCAGCTCGGCGCCCGTGGCCTGGACGCCGGTGAAGGTGATCGTCACCTTCTTGCCGGCGAAGGCGGAGAGGTCGAGGGTCCTGCGGACGTAGCCGTCGGCGGCGTCCCGGTTGGTGTAGGTGGCCAGGGTGGTCGAGTCGGCCGTGACGGTCAGGGTGTCCGCGCCGGTGGACGGGTTGGCGCTCTCGACGTGCAGCCAGAAGCTGAGGCCGGCCTTGCAGCCGGCCGGGACGGTCACCTGCTGGGAGAGGGTGTCGGTCGCGGGGGAGTCGTAGCCGTCGAGCCAGGCGTCCCAGTTGCCCGAGTGGGGCAGCCTCCCGTCGGCGTTCTCGATCACGGCGGGGGTCGCCGTCCAGGGCGAGGCGTCGCCGGTCTCGAAGCCGGGGTTGCCGAGCAGTTGCGCCGGGGTGCAGGTGGGGGACGGCCGCGTGGGGCTCGGCCTGACGGTTCGGCTCGCAGTGGGCTTGACGGTCGCGGTGGCGCTGGCGGTGGGCCTGACAGTCGGGGTCGCGGTGGCGGTGGGGCTGGCCGTGGGCCGGGTGGTCGGGGCGGGGCCGGTGGTGGTCGGGGTCGGCTGCCGGCAGCCGAGGTTGGTGAGGGAGGTGGCGAGGCGCTGGGTGAGGAAGTCGAAGAGGTTCTGGCCGTCCTGGGGTGAGGGCACGGCTGTGGTGAACACCTTGTCGAGGTTGATGCGCCCGGCGCCCAGGGTGGTGAGGTTGCCGCAGTACGCCGTCGGGTCGCCGTCGGCGGCGGTGCCCAGGGCGGGCTGGTCGACGCCCGCCCGGTAGAGGTTGGTCTTGTTCCGGTTCCGCTGGTTGTTCTCGTTGGCCATGGGATCGCTGAGCGGAACGAGCGCGACGGGCGCCGCCTGGTACTTGGCGGCCTGGAGTTCGTTGAGCGCGAGCGAGGTGACCCTGCTGCCGGGGTCGGCGAGGTCGGGGGCCGTCCACGGGGTGCAACCCAGGGCGGGGTCGAGGAAGTTGTCGAGCAGCAGGTTGTCGCTGCCGTTGAGCAGGGCAGCAGGTCGCGCGGCCCCTCCGCCGCTCATGGCGGCGAGGTTCTTCGCGCTCTTCTGGGCGGTCGCGCCCTGGGGGGTGGCCAGGTACTCCGTGGTGACGTTGTCGCTCTGGTCCTGGTCGACCACGCCGAAATCACGCGTGGTCGGGCAGGGCCTGCCGTCGCGGGCGGTGCCCAGCGGCGGGACCGTGAGCCTGCCGGCCGCCTCGGCGGCGTTGGCGGCGGTGAAGAAGGCCGGGGCGTTGCAGTAGGCGAACTGGCCGAAGGGCTGGCCCCCCGGCGTGCCGCCGACGCACTTCCCGGCGGCGGCACGGCCGGCCAGGGTCAGGACGTTGCCGTTGTAGCCGAACCAGATGCCCACCACGGCGTTCGCCGGCAGTACGGGGACGACCGGGGCCACGGCGGGGACGGTCCCCTTGTCGGTGACCAGCGGGCTGTAGACGGAGATCGCGCCGCTGGCCGGGTCGAGGACGGTGGCCTGGACGAACGCCGACTGGTTGCCGTTGGACTCGTGGCAGGCTCCCTGGGCCGGATCGGTGGCCTCCAGCGTGTAGGGCGTCGCCAGGCCACGGGCGGTGAGGGGGTCGGCCGGGACCTTGATGGTGCAGTTCGGGTTGGGCTGGACCGGCGCCCCGGCGTGCGGGGCGGCCGGCGTCGTGGCGGCGAAGGAGACGCTCAGGAGGGCGACGCCGGTGCTGAGTACGGCGGCGAGGCCCAGTCCGAGCCTGGTCACCCGGCGGCCTCGGCCGCGAGAACGGTGATGAGCGGATCGTGGAGTCATGTGAGACCTCCGGCAGGATGCCGTGACGGCGCGATGAGGGGGGGCGGGGAGCAGCCGCACGCGGACCGGTGCTGGGTCCACGGGGAAGTCCGCTTCGGGGCGGCAGGCGCAGAGCGGTGCTCAACCTGCCTGGACCCCAGATGAGTTCGATCGTACGAGGCGGGAAGTGCCGAGGCCTCCGGCCACGAGATCCCCTAAAAGTCGCCTAAGGAACAGCTCATCCGACGGGCCGCTGCCCTCGTGCGCGCACCCCCCCGGCGGTACCGACGTGAACCCGGCGTGAGCGCTCCCTTAGGGAAACCGAAAGTTCCGCGCTGACGGTGTTTCCGGCGGGCCGACGGGCCGTACGGTCTTCCTCACCGGGCCCGCCCCGGCACACCGCCACGGACCCGCCTCACCCGCCCCCTGCCGACTTGCCGCCCGCCGGGCACCGGCATTCGGGCCCGCAAGCCCCGCCCCGCTGGTCGGGCCCGTTGGCTCCGGTTCCGGTTCCGGTTCCGGTTCGTACCGCACTCACAGCACTCGTCGGAATCGCTCATCCCGAAGGGATCGCAGCCATGGAACTCTCATCCCGGACCACTTCTCTCCTCCTGCGCGGTGGAGGCGGCCGAGTGCCCAGCCGCCGACGGATGTCGTACCTCCTCCTCGCCGTCGGGGCCTCCCTGCTGGCCGTGGCGTGCACTCCCACCGTCCCGACGGCCGCGCCGTCCGCCGCTCCGACACCGTCGGACGCCGGGACGCACGGCGTGCCGAGTGCGACGCCGGCCGGTGAGGCGTCCGGGAGGCCGACATCCGGATCCGTGGGCACGCCGACCGGAACGCCCCCCACCACACCGGTCGGAATGCCGACGCTGAAGTCGGGTGGTAAGCCCAGCAGGCCGACCGGGACGCCCACCGGTCGGCCGGCCACCGGGCCGAGTGAGATGCCGACCGCCATGCCAACGCCCGGCCGGACCGACCCGCCCACCGGCAAGCCGGCCCCGGGCGAGACCCGTCCGCCCACCGGCATGCCGACCGCGACGGGCGCCGTCCCCACGCCGGTCTACGGCAACCACTGGTAGGACGCCACGCGCCACCCACCGGACGCCGGAGGCGCCGGCACCCAGGCAGCGGGCTTCCCGCCTTCCCCGGGCGACGCGGGGCCCACGTCGTGTTCCGCCGGGCTCCACTCTCCGCTGCACCGGGTGCCGCGCCGACCGCCGTGTCAACCACCGCCACCACCGCCACCACCGCCACCGACACCACCCCTGGACAAGGACAGAGCTTGAGGAATTCGACGAGGCCACGCCGCCGGTCCCCGCGGTACGCCGCGGTGAGACTCCGCGCGGCCGCCGCCGGCACCGCACCGGAGCTGCCCAGGCCCCCGGCGCCGATCCTGATCACCGCACTCGTGGTGGTGCTCGCCGTGGTCGCCACGGTGCTGCAGGCGCTCCAGCTCCCCGCGACCGCGCACAACCGCAGCGGCACGGAGGCGGTGCACCGGTTCGTCGACTTCTTCCTCGGCGTGCTGACGCTGATGGCGCTCAGCGGGAGCGTCACGCTCGGACTCCTGGCCGCCGAACGGCGGTTGCTGACGCCGCGCCACCGGGTCGCCGTGCAGGCACTGCACCGCGCCGTCTCCGTGACCGCGGTGGTGACACTGGTGATCCACATCGCCGACAAGGTCGCCGAGGGCCACGCCGCTCCGGCGGCGGCGGTGGTGCCGTTCGCCTCCGGCACCGGCTTCGTGGTCGGCGTCGGCACCATCGCCGGAGAGCTCCTGGTCCTGGCCGCGTTGACCGGCGCCCTGCGCGGCCGCTTCGCCAACGACCCCCGTCTCACCCGGTTGTGGCGACCGCTGCACTGGGTCGCCTACGCCTCGTGGCCGCTCGCCCTCGCGCACGGGCTGGAGGCCGGTCGGCCGGCCAGCGCCTGGGTCGTGTGGTCGTACGGCGTCAACATGGCCGTCGTGGCACTGGTGCTGCTCGTCAAGTTCCTGCACGGAGCGGGACGCAACACCACCGGCATCGGCGTCAACCGTCGTCTGATGGCCGTGGACCTGATCGGTGCGGGGGAAGGGGCGGACCGCCCGCCGATCGGCGACCAACTGCCCGTCTTCGGCGAGTCCTCCGCGCTGCTGGCCCTGGACGTGGAGGTGCCGGACGCCCGACCGGCGGCGGCGCCGGAATCCGCGACGGCCGCCACCGCGTCCGTCCCGCCGCTCGTGGACGCGGCCGCCACGGCGTGGGACACCGGCGAGCTGAACGCCCTCCTCGACGCCGGCCGTCAGCAGTACCTGGCCGAGCAGGCGGCGTTCCAGCAGCAACAGCCTTACCAGCGGGCCAACTTCACAGCGGATGCCTGGAACGCCGGTGAACGCGCCGCGATGCTGGGCGTCTGGGGCCAGCAGTACCCCGTCGAGTCGACGTGGTACCCACAGCAGGCCGAGTACCTCCAGCCGCAGCCGCAGCCGCAGCCGGATGCCTGGCCGTACCCGCCCCAGGCTTTCGCCGGCTACCCCGGTTACCCCGGCTACCCCGGACACCCGCAGGGACCCGACACCGGTCCGTCGTTCCCGCCCGCGGAAGCGGCCTGGCCCAGCCCCGGCTACTGGTACCAACCCGTCCACACCCAGCCCTTCGAGTACGGCGCCGGCTCCTGGCAGGACCGATGACGGCCGCCGGCACGGAAGGCCCCGAGGTGATCCGGATGGGCCCGCCCCGGCTCACCGCCGGGCTCGACCAGTACATCCGGATGGGCTACGAGGCCCACCTGGCCGTCCACGGCCCGCTGCCCCGGTACGGCGCGCCGGAGTTGGCCGAGCTCGCCCGACGGATCGCACTGACCGGGAAGGGCGGCGCGGCCTTCCCCTTCGCCCGCAAGCTCCAGGCGGTGATCGACTCCGCCCGGCGCCGGCGCCTGCCCCCGGCCGTCGTCGTCAACGCCACCGAGGGCGAGCCGGGCAGCGCCAAGGACCGGATGCTGCTCGCCCGGGCCCCGCACCTCGTCCTGGACGGCGCGCTGCTGGTCGGAGAGGCGCTGCGCGCCGAGAGCGTCGCCGTCGGTGTGGACGAGGGCAGCCCGGGTGTCACCTCGATGCCCTCGGCGGTCGCGGAGCGCCGTTCCCGGCTGCCGATCCGGGTCGTGCAGCAGCCGGCACGCTTCGTCTCCGGCGAGTCCGGTGCGCTGATCCGCGGGATCAACGGGCTGGTCGCCCTGCCGCCGAGCCGCAAGGTCCGCTCCTCCGACGGCGGGCCCGGTGGCGTCGACGGGCTGCCGACACTGTTGTCCAACGCCGAGACGTACGCCCAACTGGCCGTCGCCGCCCGACTCGGCGCGGAGGCGTACTGCGCCGTCGGCCCGGCGGATGAGCCCGGAACGGTGCTGCTCACGGTCAACCGCCCGGGCGCCCGACGGCCCGTGGTCGTGGAGGCCCCCGCCGGGACCCCGCTCCTCGCGGTGCTGGACGCCTGCGGGACCGGGCCGGGGCAAGGCGTGCTGGTCGGCGGTTACCACGGGATGTTCCTGGACGCGGCGTCGGCGGCGTCCGCTCCCTGCTCGCGGGCCGGTATGCGGCGGTCCGGCGGAACGTTCGGCGCCGGGATCGTCATCCCGCTGCCCGAGGACACCTGTCCGCTGGGCGAGGCGCACCGGATCGTCCAATGGCTGGCCGCGGAGTCCGCGGGGCAGTGCGGTCCCTGCCGACGCGGACTGCCGGAGCTGGCGCGGGCCTTCGGCGCGGTGGTCACCGGCGGCGGCAGCGGTGCGGTGGAGGAGGTCCGCCGGCTCGCCGTCGCAGTGGTGGGACAGGGCGCCTGCTCCCACCCCGACGGCTCCGCCGGGTTCGTCCGGTCCGCGCTCAGCGTCTTCGCGGAGGACGTCCGTGCGCACACCGAGCGCGCCGGTTGCGGGCGGCGCGTGCGCGCCGTGCTGCCGACCGCGCCCTGGGCCCCGGACCGGGACGCTGCCCGGGACGGCCGAGTGAACCTGAAGGTGGACTGGGCGCTGTGCGACGGGCACGGCCTGTGCGCCGACGTCGCCCCGGAGCTGATCACCCTCGACCGGTACGGCTTCCCCGTGGTCGGCGAGGGCCCCGTACCGGTCTGGTCGACGCTGTCCGCCAAGCGCGCGGTCAACCGGTGCCCGGCCCTGGCCCTGCGCCTCTCTGCCCCCGGGCCCTGAACCGGGCGGCCGGCCGACAGGATCGGTCCTCCAACCGGCCGACGGGCGCGCGGGAGGGCGGGCCGTGGTGGATCATGCAGTCTCCGGCGGTGGCCGCAAGACGTTTTGCCCAATCTTGAAGGAATGCTGGTCAGGCTGGAACCATTGGCGCGGGGGCGCACGTCGTAACCAGGGGTGATCGGCCGGGGGAAGGGCCGCTCGGCACGTTAGGCTGCGCCCCGGGGGAGCGGCCTGGTGCCGCCATCGGACAACCGCCGGGACGGGTGTTCGGCTCCACGGGGAGCCGGTGCCGTTCCGACCTGCCACGGAGGTGCTGGCCTTGCACATCGACGCCTGGATCGAGAGCGTCCCACCGACTGCGGTGTACGCCCTGATCGGTCTGATCATCGGGATCGAATCGCTGGGCATCCCGCTGCCCGGTGAGATCGCGCTGGTCACGGCGAGCCTGATGGCGGTCAAGGGCGTGGTGAGCCCGTGGGGGATCGCGGCCTGCGCGGTCGCGGGCGCGATCATCGGCGACTCGATCGGGTACTCGATCGGCCGCAAGGGGGGCAAGCCGCTCTTCGAGAAGCTGGGGCGGAAGTTCCCCAAGCACTTCGGGCCCTCGCACCTGGCCACCGCCGAGCGCTCCTTCCAGAAGTGGGGCATGTGGGCGGTCTTCTTCGGCCGCTTCATCGCGCTGCTGCGCATCTTCGCCGGTCCGCTGGCGGGCGCGCTGAAGATGCCGTACTGGAAGTTCCTGATCGCCAACGTGCTGGGTGGCGTGATCTGGGCCGGTGGCACGACGCTGCTGGTCTACAAGGTGGGCAAGGCCATCGAGCCGTGGCTGTCCCGGTTCTCCTGGGCGGGTCTGGCGGCGGCCGTGGTGGTGGGTGCCGTCTCGGCCTGGGTGATGAAGCGCCGGGCCGCGAAGACCCACGCGAAGATCGAGGCGGAGGAGGCGGCGAAGGCCGCCGATGCCGCGAAGGCCGCCGTCGCCGAGTAGTACGGAGAGTGACGAGTAGCGGTCCCGTCGTCGGGCCCCCGGAGTAGCATCGGCGGGAACCTGCCGATCTTGCACCACTGGAGGGCCCGATGACGCAGCCGACGCAGCAGACGACGTGGAACGCCGTGGACGCGTACCTCTCCGAGCAACTGGTCGGGCACGACCCGGCGCTGGAGGCCGCCACGGCCGCCGCCGACGCCGCCGGGCTTCCGAAGATCGCGGTGGCGCCCAACCAGGGCAAGCTGCTGCACCTGCTGGCGCTGACCCAGGGCGCGCGCCGGATCCTGGAGGTCGGCACGCTCGGCGGCTACAGCACGATCTGGCTGGCGCGGGCGCTGCCCGCCGACGGCACCCTGATCTCCCTGGAGCTCGACCCCGGGCACGCCGAGGTGGCGCGCGGCAACCTGGCCCGCGCCGGGCTGGCGGAGGTCGCCGAGGTGCGGGTCGGCCGGGCCGCCGACTCGCTGGCGGCGCTGGTGGACCACGGCGAGGAGCCCTTCGACCTGGTGTTCATCGACGCGGACAAGCCGAGCAACCCCGAGTACTTCTGCCGGGCGCTCCAGCTGACCGGGCCGGGCTCGCTGATCATCGTCGACAACGTGGTGCGCGGCGGCGCGATCGCCGACGCCGCCAGCACCGACCCGGCGGTCGTCGGCACCCGCGCCCTGCACGAACTGATCGCCGCCGAGCCGAGGGTCACCGGGACGTCCGTCCAGACGGTGGGCAGCAAGGGCTACGACGGGTTCACCCTGGTCCGCGTGCAGAGCTGACCGAACACGGCGCAAGGCGAGAGAGAAGGAGCGGAGACATCGTGCGGATCGGACTGCTGGGCACCGGCACCTGGGCCGAGCGGGTGCACGCGCCCGTACTGGCGGAGCACCCAGGGCTGGAGTTCGTCGGCGTCTGGGGCCGCCGGCCGGAGGCGGCCGAGGCGCTGGGAGCGGCACACGGTGTGCCCGGGTACGGCGACCTCGACCGGCTGCTGTCCGAGGTGGACGCGGTCTCCGTCGCGCTGCCGCCGTCCGTTCAGGCGGGGCTCGCCGTACGGGCCGCCGAGGCCGGCTGTCACCTGCTGCTGGACAAGCCGGTCGCGTTCACCGTGCCGGACGCCCGGGCGGTGGCCGAGGCGGTGCGCAAGCACGAGGTGGCCTCGGTGGTGTTCTTCACCGTCCGCTTCGGCGGCGAGCAGATCCCGTGGGTCGAGCGGCAGGCGGAGCTCGGCGGCTGGTTCTCCGGCCGCGCGGACTGGCTCGGTTCGGTGTTCGTGCCGGGCAGCACCAGTCCGTACGCGGCCTCGCCGTGGCGCCGGGAGAAGGGCGCGCTGTGGGACGTCGGCCCGCACGCGCTGTCCGTCCTGCTGCCGGTGCTGGGCGACGCGACGCAGGTCACGGCGGTGGCCGGGCCGCTGGACACGGTTCACCTGGTGCTGCGGCACGCCGGTGGCGCGTCCAGCACGCTGGCGCTCAGCCTGACCGCGCCGCGGGCGGGCGGCGGCGTCGCGATGGAGCTGCGCGGCGAGCACGGGGTGGCGCAGCTCCCCGAGCGCGGCGAGGCCCCGACCGCCGCCCTGCACCGGGCGGTGGACGCCCTGCTGGCCTCGGCGGCCTCGGGCGAGCCGCACGCCTGCGGGGCGCACTTCGGTCTGCGGGTGGTGGAGATCCTGGCGGGCGCCGAGCGGTCGTTGGCCGTCGGCGGCCCGGTGAACCCGTGACGCGCCCGGTGACGCCGCCGGACCACGCCCCTGGGCAGCTGCTGCGCTGGAACTTCCACTTCGGCGGGCAGCTGACCAGCTGCCTGCCGATGCGGGTGGTCGAGTGCGGACCGGAGGGCCTGCTGCTCTGGCTGGCGGCCGGGTCACCGCTGTGGAAGGCCGAGCTGCCCGGCGGGCGGCACATCCGGGACATCCCGCCGGAGAGCCACCCGGCCGCGGGCTACCCGCTGGTGACCGGGGAGTGGGACGCGGTCAGCGCGCTGATCCACCAGCCCGCCGGTGCGCCGTACGCGGTCTGGTGGATCTTCAAGCCCGGCACCGGGTTCTCGCACTGGTACGTCAACCTGGAGCGCCGCGAGTACCGGGGCGAGGAGGTCGACGTCCACGACCTGGAACTGGACCTGGAGGTGGACGCCGAACGCCGGTGGCGCTGGAAGGACGAGGAGTCCTTCGCCGCGAAGACCGGGCACCCGGCGTTCTGGAGCGCCGCCGAGGCCCGGGCGATCCGGGCGGGCGGCGAGGCGGTGGCGCGGCTGGCCGAGGCGGGGACGTTCCCCTTCGACGGCACCCACCGCGACTTCGCCCCACCCGCCGACTGGCCCCTCCCGCCGCTGCCCGCCCGGCCCTGAGAGCGTCAGCTCGGCGGCAGCGGGGGCCGGGAGTCCTCCGGCCGGCGGTCGGTGGGCCGGGCCGGCGGGATGACCGGGGCGTGGAAGTCGCGCGGACCGGTCCACAGCGCGGGGACGGCATCGCTGCGGCGGGCGAGTTCGTACGCCAACGCCTCGTAGTTGACGCGCCAGCCGTTGAAGTGCCGCCAGGCGTCCTCGACCGGGCGCTCGTGCGGGAAGCCGGCGGCCGTGATCATGGCGACGGCGCCCAGGTACTCGGCGTAGGTGAGGCGGATCGGGGTGTCCGGGTCCGGGTCGACGTCGAAGTCGACGCGCAGTGAGCGGCCGATGTCGCGCATCGCGGTGAAGCCGGCCCGGATCACCAGCCGGGCCTCGGGCGGGGCCGAGCGCGGGCAGAGGGCGAGGTGCAGGGCGGCTGCGTCCATCACCGCTATCAGGCCGACCACCCAGCTGCGGTTGGGCTGCGGGGAGCGGAACGACAGCAGCACCGGGTAGTTGGAGTGGCTCTCGCCGATGTCGGCGGCGAGGCGCTCCCAGTCGCGGTAGAGCTGGGGGAGCGCGGTCTCGGTGTCGACCAGGGACTGACGGGCGAGCAGTTCCGGCCCCCAGGCGGGCTCGCCGGCCCGGGACTGGAGCAGCGTCACCTCGGTCTCGCGCCGCTGGTAGGCGGAGTACAGGGTGGGCAGGTAGGCGATCTGCAGGGCGATCACCAGCGGGCCGCTGGCGGCGGCCATGAAGTCGATCGCGGACAGCTGGAGCCGCTCGCCGCTGGCGTAGCCGAGGGTGAAGAGGCTGGATCCGGCCTCCCGGATGGCCACCGACCAGCTCAGCCCGGAGATGCCGCGCAGCAGCAGGGTGTAGGCGAGCAGCATCCCGCTGAGCCACACCCCGAGCATGCCGAGCAGCACCAGCGGCGCCAGCCATGTCAGCGCGCGGTCCTGCGCCCGGTAGGTCCCGAACGGCGCGGCCGACAGCCGCAGCGCCGTGCGCAGCACCCGCCAGAGCCGGTGCACCAGGGCCGAGTAGAGGCCGCGCGGGACGACCAGGGTACGCAGGATGCTGCCCACGACGAGCAGGAGCAGCACCACGCCGAGCAGCGTGTGGATCAACCTCATGCCGCCATTGTCGCGGTAGGCCGCGAGGGTGCGGGGCCGGGCGCCGTCGTGTCCGGACCGCCGGACGGGCGGCGCGGGCGGCGCGGGCGGTCCCCGCCCGGGTTCCGGAGGGGTTCCGCAGAGTTCCGCATACCGCTATGAGCATGATCACACCGGTTTCACCCGTCCAACGGACCGGCTCATCGGCGTCTGAACCAGTGGAGTGGTCTGTCCCACGAGTGGAGCGGAGAGCGGCCTGTGAGTGAACGCCAGGATGGGGAAGCCGACGAGGCAACGGCCGGGCGCCGCCGGTGGCGTCCGTCGCGGTGGATCGACTACCCGCGCAGCGGGCGGCGCGGGGTCCGCCGCTGGCTCCCGTCCTGGCGGCAGCTGCTCCTGGTGGTCGGGGTCCCCGTGGTGGTGCTGACCGGGCTGGCGGCCTGGTTCTACGCGACCACCGACGTACCGGAGGACCTGAACGCCTTCGCCACCCAGCAGAACAACGTCTACTACTGGGCGGACGGCACCGAGATGGCGCGGATCGGCGACACCAACCGGCAGGAGGTGCCGCTCGACCAGGTGCCGGAGCCGGTCCAGTGGGCCGTGCTGTCCGCCGAGAACGAGACCTTCTACACGGACCCGGGGATCTCCCTCAAGGGCATCGGCCGCGCGGTCTACGAGATGGTGTCGGGCGGCGACACCCAGGGCGGCTCGACCATCACCCAGCAGTACGTGAAGAACATCTACCTGAACCAGCGCCAGGACGTCTCCCGCAAGCTCAGCGAGATGGTCATCGCGATCAAGCTGGACCAGCGGATGAGCAAGCGGGACATCCTGGCCGGCTACCTCAACAGCAGCTGGTTCGGGCGTGGCAGTTACGGCATCGAGCGCGCCGCGGCGGCGTACTACGGCAAGGACGTCTCGCAGCTGAACCCGAGTGAAGGAGCCTTCCTGGCCGCCCTGTTGAAGGGGGCCGGCCAGTACGATCCGGCGCTGAGCGCGGCCAACCACGAGCGGGCCGAGGAACGGTGGTCCTGGATCCTGGACCGGATGGTGGAGGTCGGCAAGCTGTCCGCCGCCGAGCGCGCCACGTACACCGTGTTCCCGGAGCCCCGGCCGCAGCCGAAGGCCGCCGGGCTGAGCGGGCAGGTCGGGTACCTGGTGGACATGGCCCGCAGCTACGTGGAGACCCACAGCGACATCACACCCGCCCAGTTCGACCTCGGCGGCCACCAGATCTTCACCACCTTCGAGAAGCCGAAGGTCAACGCACTGGTCTCCGCGGTGCAGGAGGCCACCAAGGGCCTCGACCCCGGCAGCCGGGAGGCCGACAAGTTGCTGAAGGTCGGCGCCGCGTCGGTGGCCCTCGACGGGCGGATCGTCGCGCTCTACGGCGGACCCGACTACCTGAAGCAGGGGTTCAACAACGCCAACACCTCGACGGTGCCGATCGGTTCGGCGTTCACCCCGCTGGTGTACGCCACCGGGCTCAGCCAGGGCGTGCAGCGCCAGCGCGGCGGCAACCGGACCCCGGTGACACCCGGCACCACCTACGACGGCGACAACGGGGTGAACGTGATGACCCCGGAGGGCCCGTACTGGGGGCGGGACGGCAAGATCGTGAAGACCGCCAACGACGGCAAGCGGAGCTGGGGCCAGGTGACCCTGCGCAGCGCCGTGGAGCAGTCCGTCAACGGGCCGATGATGCAGCTCGGAATGGACGTCGGCCTGGACAAGGTGCAGCAGACCGCGGCCGACCTGGGCCTGCTGCCGGACAGCATGGGCGAGTTGGTGCCCGCCTTCTCGGTCGGCAACTCCAAGCCGAGCGCGATCCGCGCCGCCGACGCCTACGCCGCCTTCGCGTCCGGCGGCCGCCACACCGACCCGTACTCGGTGCTCAGGATCACCCGCAACGGTGCGCAGCTCGAACTGCGGCTGCCGACCGCCGCCCAGGCGCTGCCCCCGTCGGTGGCGGCGGACGTGGACGCGGCGCTCAAGGGAGCGGTGCGCGGCGGCAGCGCCCAGGCGGTGGCGGAGGCGGGCCCGGGCCTGGCGGCCAAGCCCGGTACCACCCCGGACCGTACGGCGGGGTGGACCGTCGGCTACAACGGGCAGCTGTCGACGGCGGTCACGGTCTTCCGGGCGGACCTCAAGGACATGAAGCTGCTCTCCCTGGAGGGCCTCGGCGGGGCCGCTCCGGACACACCGGACTCCGAACTGCCCGGCCGGATCTGGGCCTCGTACATGAAGGCGGCGGTCCGGTAGAACAGAAGGGTGGAGATCAAGGGCATCACCTATGACATCGGCACCCCGACCGTCGACGGCTCCGTCACCCGACCGGACCTCACGACGGAGACGATGCGACGGGAACTCACCGCCATCGCGGGCGAACTGCACTGCACCGCGGTACGGATCACCGGCCACGACATGACCAGGATGCGGCAGGCCGCCGAGACGGCCGTCGGGCTCGGACTGGCGGTGTGGCTCTCCCCGATGCTGCCGAACGCGGACGAGGCGGCCACGCTCGGCGCCGTCGCCGCCGCGGCCGAGGTCGCCGGGGACCTTCAGCGGGCCGGCGGCGACGTCACCCTGGTCGTCGGCTGCGAGCTGAGCGCCTTCATGTCCGGCCTGGTGCCCGGCGCGGACATCGCCGCCCGGCTGGCCGCGCTGGCGGACCCGATGAGCTGGCCGCCGGAGTTCTTCGCGGCCGGTCCGCCGCCGGTCCGGTTCAACGCCCTGCTGGCCACCGCGGTCGCCACCGCCCGGAAGCACTTCACCGGTCCCGTCACCTACGCCGCCGGGCTCTGGGAGGACGTCGACTGGACGCCCTTCGACCTCGTGGCCGTCGACGCCTACCGGGACGCCGCCAACGCGGCCACCCTGCGCACCACGCTCGAGGAGCTGCACCGGCACGGGAAGCCGGTGGTGGCGGCCGAGTTCGGCTGCGCCGCGTTCACCGGGGCGGCCGACCACGGCGCGATGGCCTGGACCCTGGTCGACCGCTCGGACGGCGTACGCCGGCCGCGCCCCGGACTGGTCCGGGACGAGGCGGTCCAGGCCGGTGAACTCACCGCGCTGATCGAGCTGTTCACGGGCGCGGGACTGGCCGGTGCGTTCGTCTTCACGTACGTCACCCCCGCCTACCCGGCGTCCGAGGAGCCGGGGGAGGACCTCGACACGGTCGGCTACGGCCTGGTCCGCTCGTGGCCGGACGGGCGGACCACTCCCAAGGCCGCCTTCGAGGCCGTGGCCAGGGCGTACGCGCGCAGCACGGGCTGAGGCCCCCCGTGCGGTACCTCACTCCTCGGCGACGCCCTCCTGGATGGCCAGCACGGCGAGGCGTACCCGGTTGGCGGTGTCGGTCTTGGTCATCAGGTTGGACACGTGGGTCTTCACCGTGGTCAGGCCGATGTGCATCCGCGCGGCGATCTCAACTGTTGGACAGACCGCCCGCGATCAGCCGCAGCACCTCCCGCTCCCGCTCGGTGAACGCCGTGGTCCCGGCCGGCCGGGCGGCGCGGGTCACCGCGGGGCGGTTCCTCCTCCCCCGAACGGAGGAGCGGCCTCCTCCTTCTGGTCGGCTGCCCGTCGTCACTTGACGAGGCGGGACCAGTCGGCGGGCTGGCCGGGGTCCAGGGCGCGCAGCTTGTCGAGGACCTTCGGGTCCTGGGCGTCCAGCCAGTCGGCGACCTGGCGGAAGGAGACGCAGCGGACGCCGTCCCGGTGGCAGACGTTCTTCACCACGTCCTCGACGGCCTGCATGTAGATGCCGCCGTTCCAGTCCTCGAAGTGGTTCCCGATGAACAGCGGGGCCCGGCTGCCGTTGTAGACCCGCTCGAAGCCGGCGAGGTAGCTGTCGCGGGCCTCCTTCTCCCACTCGTCGAACTTCTTCGGATCGCCCTTGGTGGAGTTCCCGGACTGGCCGGCGAGGAAGTTGAAGTCCATCGACAGGCCCTGGCTCTCCTTGGCCGGGAAGGGCAGCATCTGGAGCGGGAAGTTCCAGATGCCCTCCTTCTTGCTGGGCCAGACCTGGAACTCGCCCGGGGAACTGGCGTCGTAGCGGAAGCCCGCCGCCTTCTCGGCCGGGAGGAGGTTCTTCTGCCCCTCCAGGCAGGGGGCGCGACCGCCGACCAGTTCCTTGGTGTAGTCGAAGGGGAGCGGAGGGAGGTCCTTGAAGCCGGTGTTGGTCTTCCAGTTGGTGACGAAGGAGACGGACTGGTCGAGCTCGCTCTTCCACTCGTCGGTGCTCCAGTCGCCACCGCCCTTCTTCCCGCAGAAGTGCCCGTTGAAGTGGGTGCCGATCTCGTTCCCGTCCAGCCAGGCCAGCCGCAGCTGCTCCAGGGTGTCCTTGATGTGGGGGTCGGTGGCGTAGTCGATGGAGGCGGCGCCCGGGTCGTGCTGGGGCGGGTGGTAGAGGGTGCGCTTGGACTTGGGCAGGGTGTAGATGCCGGTCAGGAAGTACGTCATCTGCGCGTTGTTCTCAGCGCCCAGTTTGCGGAAGCGGGAGAACAGGTGGTCGTCTCCCTCCAGGCCGCCGTCCCAGGAGAAGACGACGAACTGCGGCGGCTTCTCGCCCGGTTTGAGCTTCTCGGGCTTGGGCTGCTTGGGCTGCGGGCCGGTGTAGGAGGTGGAGCCGTCACCGAGGACGTGGACCTGGCCGTCCCAGGTCGGCGTCGGGGTGGGCGTGGGGGCTGGGGTGCCGGCGGGTTCCGGCTCCGGCTCCGCATCGGGGGCCGTGGGATCGGGGGCGGCGGCGTTCGATCTGCCCTCGGAGAAGGAGTCTCCCGTGGTGAGCGTGAGGGACGCGACGACCCCCACTGCCAACAGGACGGCTGCACCACGAGCAATCCGCACGGATTCCCCTTCTCCAGGCCTGCAGTTCGATCGAACAGAACATTCATGTGATCGATGACTTGAAAGACGGAAAAGGTTGCACGAATCGCGAAGAAAGTTCTGAGGAGGCTGCCCGCCACGGGCGGGCAGCCTCCCCTGCGGCACTACTGGGTGAAGTTCACGTCGATCACCTGGTAGAAGGCGTGCCCCGTGTCGGCCACCTCCCACACGCCGAGGATCACGTGGTAGCCCGAACGGTTCGGCAGCTTGACCGGGTGCGGCTTGTCGAGGTGCGGGTCGCTGTGGGCTTCCGGCATCTTGTCGTACGGCATGTCGCCGTACGGCTTGTAGGTCGCGAACGGCTCACGCTCGAACTGGGCGCGGCTCAGCGGAGCGGTCGGGTCCCAATCCTCCCTGGTCACGAAGTAGTTGTAGCGACGCGTCCGGTGCTTGGCCGAGAAGCCCCACTGGAAGGGCACCTCGACGCCCGCCCGGAGATCGACCTTCGGCCAGTCCCGCACCTCGTCGAGCACCGCACCGGCCGGCTCGCTGCCGCCGCTGGCGATCTTCCCGTCCGGCGGCACCGGCTTGGGGCCGCTCACGACGTCCGTCGGCACGTCCGGGTCCTTCAACCCCACCTGCGTCGCCGGGAAGAACTTTCCGGCTTCCAGCCCGTTGGACGGCCAGCCGCCCTTGAAGTGGATGTCGGCGCGAGAGCGAGGATTCGTCAGCCGCCCGTGCCTGGGGGCCACCTCACCGTTTTCCGCAGCCATTTCCATCTCCTCTCGGAGTCGGTTCGCACTGGACAGGGGCATGACAGCACACCGGGCAGGGGTCACCCGCACGGGAGCAAACTTGCTTTGCCCAGCGGAATTTGATGCTTCGTAGGCTACCTGCCGGAACCCGGTGGGCGGCGTCACGCCACTCGCAGGATCCTGTCGTGTTGTGAACCACCCGGCCCTTCACTGCCGGGCCGGTCGCTTCCCGGTCGCCGAACGGCTGGACCGGCTTCCGTGAGACGCCGAAGTCCTCGATCCGGGTATCCGGCAGGTCAGGGGATCCGGGCCTCGATGTGGCCGAGTTGGGCGGCGAGGATCTCTTCGAAGGCGGCGCGGCGGTCCGCGCCGAGGGGGCGGACGTCGCGGGCGAAGTGGGCGAGGGCGGGGAAGCGTTCGGGGTCGGCGCCGAGCACCGCGACGCGGAACTGCTCCATGCCCTGTTCGTACTCCTCGGGGGTGATGGTACTGATGCCGGCCTCGGACGAGATCAGCGCGGCGAGGAGGATCACGATGCGGTGGTAGCGCGCGGGGATCTCCTGGTCGGGCAGTCCGGACGCGCGCAGGGCCTGCAGCAGCTCCTCCATGACCAAGCGGGATCCGGTGCCGCCGGACGCATAGCGCCCCCAGATTCCGGCGAGTTGGGGTTGCTCACCGAAGGCCTCGTGCAGGCGCAGGGCCAGGGCGGTGATGCGCTGTTTCCAGTCGCCCTCGGGGCGGTAGCCGTCCATGGCGGCCAGCAGGATCCGGTCGGCGACCGCGCGCAGCAGTTCGGTCTTGTTGCGGAAGTGCCGGTAGAGGCTGGAGGAGTCGGTCCCGAGCGTCGCGGCGAGTTTGCGCACGCTGAACGACTCGGCATCGCTCGTGCGCAGCAGTTCCGCCGCCGTGTCCAGGATCTCCTCGGTCGACCATCGCCTTCGGCCGGTCATCTCGCCCCTCTCGTCCTGCCCAGCCTAACCTATGCACTTGGTGATGCACGCGGTGCGTGCATAATGGGGCGACCCAACTGTCCGGCCATGACGACATACCCGGCATCCGGCCGGGGGGAGAAGGGCACATGAGTGAGACCACTACCGCGGTACGGCCGCCGGAGCCGGACTTCTCGGCGATCACGGCCGAGGAACTGCGCGCCTACCGCGCCGCGGAGAACCGCTGGCGGGCCTCCGGCGCGGCGCGGACGATCCTCGGAGAGCCGGACGCCGGCGCCGCGATCGGCTGGCAGGGGATCGCGCTGCCCGGCTGCGACCTCCCGGTCCGGGTGTACCGGCCGGTGTCGACGGGAGACGGCGAAGCCGGCACCCGAACCGCGCTGCCACTCGTGGTCCACGTCCACGGCGGCGGATTCGTGGGCACGGCGGTGCAGTGCGACTGGACCAACAGCCACCTCGCCGCGCACCTGCCCGCGCTCGTCGTCTCGGTCGAGCACCGCCTCCTCGCCCCCGGCAGTCCGCTCGCGGACGCCGTCGACGACGGCTGGGAGGTTCTCCGGCACGTGGTGCGACACGCGACGCAGTGGGGCATCGACCCTGCGTGGGTGGCCGTCTTCGGTGAGAGCTGCGGCGCGCTGATCAGCGCGCTGACGGCGATCCGGGCCAGGGGGGCCGGCCTGGAGCTCAAGGCACAGGTGCTGGTCAACCCCGCGGTCGACCTCACCGAGGCGATGTTCGACCACCCCTCGATCACCGAGCACGCCTACAGTCCGACCCGGGCCCTGCCGCAACTCCGGCTCGTGCAGCGGCTCGCCGTCCCGCCGGGAGCCGACGCCCGTGCGCTCTCGCCGCTGTACGCGGACGACCTGAGCGGGCTCGCCCCGGCGCTCGTGGTGGTGCCCACCCGGGACGCGCTCGCCGACCACGGCCGCCGCTACGCCGAGCGACTGCGCGAGGCGGGGACCCCCGTGCGGCTCTCCGAATACCAGGGCGCGAGGCACGCGTTCCTCACGCTGCCCGGCCTGGAGCCCCAGGCGGGCGCCGCCCGGGCGGAGATCCTCGCGTTCCTCTCTGCGGCCCTGGCGAAGTGACGGGGGAACGACGAACCCCGCATCAGCTCGCATGCCGTCCGCTGATCACCGACATTGCCGATTCACGAATGATGGGAGGCGCCGTGTCGCGCTCCGAACCGCTGCCCCGGACCGTCCGCCTGTTGTTACTCGCCCGGGTCGTCAACCGACTCGGGGCCTTCTCGCTTCCCTTTCTCACCGCGCTGATCAGCACCGACCACGGCGCGAGCCTGACCGCTGCCGGGCTGATCAGCGCCGCCTTCGGGCTCGCGACGATTCCCTCGCGGCTGGTCGGGGGGCACCTGGCCGACCGGATCGGGCGGCGCACGACCATCGTGCTCGGGCTCTGCGGATGCGCCGCCGCGCAACTGGCGATCGCCGCCTCCGCGTCGCTCGCCTGGGCGGTCGCCGGGGCGGTGCTGCTCGGGCTGGCTTTCGAGCTCTACGAGCCCCCGAGCCAGGCGATCATCGGCGAGTCCGTGCCGGAGCAGCACCGGGTGCGCGCGTTCGGTCTGTTCAGCGCCGCGCTCGCCGCGGGCGGAATGGGCGCCGGACTGCTCGCCGCCCTGCTCGGACGCTGCGACCTGCGGTGGCTCTTCGTCGCCGACGCCACCACGTGCCTGGCCTGCGCGCTGCTGATCCGGCTGGCCCTCCCACGAGACCGTCCGGCGCCGCCCGGAGCGGACCATGACGACACCGCCGTACGACTGCTACGGGACCGCGCCCTGTTGAGCGTCCTGGCGACCGGAACCGCCTACGCCCTGATCAACCAACAGGCCGTGATCGCCCTGCCGCTCGCACTCGCACGGCAGGGCCTGCCCGCCGCCGACGCCGGACTGCTGTTCACCGCCGCCGCGGCCACCACGGTGCTCGCCCAGCCGCTGATCCGCCTGCCCTGGGTGATCCGGCTCACCACACCGGTCGCGCTCGCCCTCGCCCACCTCCTCCTGGCCGCAGGGCTGACCGGCTACGCCCTCACCCGCAACCTGCCGGCGCTGCTCGCCGCTTCCGCCGTGCGGAGCCTCGGTGATCTGCTGGTCATGGGGCGCGTCTACGCGCTCGTCACCGAGCTCGCGCCACCTGGCGGAAGCGGCCGCTACCTGGCCGTCTTCGGCACCAGCTGGGGAGTTGCCGCGACGCTCGCACCCGTCTTCGGCACCCAGCTGCTTGCCCGCGCGGGGACGACCGCACTGTGGTCCGCGATGGCCGCGTTCTGCCTACTGCTCGCCGCACTGCACCTCCGTGTGACACCGGGGTCGGCCCGGCCGCCGCGACGCCGCGCGCCGAGGAGGCGCAGTCCGACCGATCCGGCGGCCGCACCCGGCCCGCGTGGCTGACCAGCAGCAGTAAGGACCGCCGTCCGGTACCCGTGGCGGCTGCGCGGTGCGCTGCGCACGGAGCCGTAGCCATCACAAGCCTCGTGGGCCGGCAGTACCGCGACCGATCGACCAGGTAGCGGCCCTGCGGGTCCTACGTTGGCTCGCTTACTTCCGTGACCACCAGGCCGCGAGGGCGGTGACGCCGGCGGATGCCGTCGTGGCGAGCCATACCGGGATGCGCTGGATGGTCAAGCGCAGTCCTCCCCATCGGAGTTCGAAAAGAGGGCGCCCGGCTTCTCGCTTCGTTGTCGGCATGTGGACATCTCGGACGTGGACAGGGCGTTGAAGTCCATGTCCGAGACGCCCAGGTGGCGCCGCAGGTCCGGCAGTTCAACTAGCAGAGGGTTCGCCGGAACTCCTCGGCGGCGGCGCGGGTGTAGAAGCGTCTGATGCGGGAGGGGGAGCCGGGGGCGCGGAGGTAGGTGTGGTGGGTCGGGTCCCAGAGGCCCCAGCTCTCCAGCTGGAGGAAGTGGGGACTCCGGGAGTCGATCAGGCGGATCTGGTAGGGCGTGGCAGGGGTGGGGGCGTTCGCGCGGGTCCAAGCGTGGGCCTGGGCGTAGGAGTAGAAGCGGAGCGGTTCGTCGGCCGGGGGGAGGGCCTTGATGAGCTGGGTGGTGGTGCGGTCGCGGACGACCCAGACCTGGTAGGAGGTGCCGGGCGGGGCGTCGCCGGGGACGATGGCGTAGCGGTCGTTCATCGGCGGGTCGCGATCTGGATGAAGCCGGAGGCCTTCTCGACGCGCTCGGCGAACTCGTTGAACTCGCCGTCGATGGGGGAGATGGTCGCTTTGGTGGGGACGAGGATCGCGCCGGCCTGGCTGTCGCGGATCTGGCGGAGGGCGGCCTGGAGCATCGGGCGATGCTGGGGACCCTTCATGTCGACCTCGTCGTCGACGACGATCAGGGAGATGTTCCAGTTGAAGGCGTGGGCGTAGGCCTCACACGCGCTCAACTCGCGCTCCGGGAAGTAGGAGTTGGTCTTGGCCAGGTAGGCGACGACCTGGAAGTCGCGGGTGGGGGTGCAAGAGGTGTTGGGGGGCATGGGTGTCTCCATGGTTGCGCATCGCGGTCGATGCCTCACTTGGTGTAGTCATGGTGACTGACCGCCGCGTACCATCGGAAGTCGATCTGAAACTTGAATCGGATACTCGGCAAGTTGGTGAAGCGTGGTGAACATCAAGGAACTTGATCCGACATCAAGTCCATGGGCGGCGTTCGGCGTGCAGCTTCGCAGGTCGCGTCGGGCGGCCGGGCTGACCCAGGCCAAGCTGGCTCGGCTTGTGGGGGTTGATCCCTCCTATGTCTCCTATGCCGAACTTGCCCCGCTTGGAAGAACTCCGCCAAGCGAGAAGTTCGCCCGCGACGCCGACCGGGTCCTTGAGACGGGCGGGACGTTGCTGCTCATGTGGCTCCAGGCCAAGCACTCGGCTCTGCTGGAGGGCTTCCCCGAGTTTGCAAGCCAGGAGCAGAACGCCACAGAGATAAGGATCTACGAGGCGGGTATTGTTCCAGGGCTGTTCCAGACCGAGGCCTATGCGCGTGCGCTGGCGGCCGGTGATGTCCGAAGGGGGACGATCACCCAAGCGCAGGCGGATGAGCGAGTGGCCTTTCTGCTTGCCAGGCAAGAGCTGGTCCGGCGCAAGCGGCCTCCACTCGTCCATGCGGTTCTCGACGAGAGTTGTCTGCGGCGCCCCATCGGGGGCCGGGAGGTGATGCGAGCCCAACTTGCCCACCTGGAAACCCTGTACGCGGTGAAGAACGTCATCCTTCAGGTTGCGCCGTTCGAGCTCGGGGAGGAGAGGCCGTTCGCCCTGCCCATGGTGCTTCTCACCCTCGCTGACGCGTCCTTCCTGGGGTATTCCGAGTCAGAGGGGCGGAGTCACCTCGAACGGGATATTGAAAGGCTGGCCACCTGGAGGAAACACTACGATCGGCTCCAGGTGGGAGCGCTGGCCGAGACGGCGACTCTCGAATGGATGCGCGCTGCTCGGAAGGGAATCGAATGTCCGACATCAACTTGACGGCCACCCGGTGGGTGAAGTCGAGCTTTAGCCAGCAAGGTGGCAACTGTGTCGAGGTGGCTCCCGGCTTCCGTGACGTGATGCCTGTCCGCGACTCGAAGGACCCGGAGGGGCCGGTGCTCCTCTTCCCTGCCGAGGCGTGGAAGGCCTTCGTCGCCGCGACTGCCTCCGGCGAGTTCGGCGACATCTGACCCAGCCCGTCTTCCCCGCGAGCCCCCGGACCGGACAGTCCGGGGGCTCGCGGCATTGACAGGGGGCATCCTGGGTTGAATGCTAAGCAAGCGCTTAGTCATCGATTCCGCCGCCGTCGTCCCGAGGAGCCGCCCGATGTCCGAGACTCCTGCCGATCCGCCCGGGCTGGATCTGGGCCGCCTCCGCTCGTATCTGGACCGGGAGCTGCCCGGGACCGTTCAGGGGGCTCTCCGGGCCGACCTCGTCGAAGGGGGCCGCTCCAACCTCACCTACGTCCTCAGCGACGATTCCCGCCGCTGGGTGCTGCGTCGGCCGCCGCTGGGGCACGTCCTCGCGACCGCGCACGACATGGGGCGCGAGTACCGTGTGATGTCCGCTCTGCGTGACACCGACGTCCCCGTGCCGCGCATGCTGCTGATCGACCACGGGACCGAGGTACTCGGCGCCCCCTGGTACCTCATGGAGCACGTCACCGGCATCGCGCACCGGGACCGCGAGACGCTGGCCGCCCTCGGGGAGAAGCGGGTCGAGGCGCTCGGGCGCCGGCTGGTCGAAACCCTCGCCGCGCTGCACAAGATCGACCCTGTCGCCGTCGGGCTCGAAGACTTCGGCCGCCCGGACGGCTACCTGGAGCGCCAGCTGCGCCGGTGGTCCACTCAGCTGGAGAAGTCCCGGAGTCGCGACCTCCCCGACCTCGACCGGCTGCACGCCCTCCTCGCCGACCGCCTCCCCACCTCTCCCGCCCCCGCCCTGGTCCACGGCGACTACCGTCTCGACAACGTCCTGGTCGACGGTGCCGACACGATCACCGCCGTCCTCGACTGGGAGATGTCCACCCTCGGCGACCCGCTCACCGACATCGGCCTCCTGGTGATGTACACCGAGCTGGCCGGCGTCGGCGGCGGCATCATCCCCTCCGCCATGACCGCCCCCGGCTTCCCCAGGCCCGACGAGATCGTCTCGTACTACGCCGAGTTGACCGGCCGCCAGGCCGCCGACCTCGACTGGTACGTGGCCTTCGCCTCCTTCAAGCTCGCCGCCGTCGCCGAGGGCATCCACTACCGCTTCCAGCAGGGCCGCACCCTGGGCGCCGGTTTCGAGCGAGCCGGCGAGATGGCCCCGATCCTCGCCCGTCACGGCCTGAGCACCCTCAAGGAGGACTGACCACAATGGACTTCGCCTACGACGCCCGCACGAACGAACTCCGCGAGCAGTTGCTCGCCTTCATGGACCAGCACGTCCACCCCGCCGAGCCCGTCCTGGCCGCCCAGCTCGCCGACCCCGCCCGCGAACCCTGGTCAGTCCCGCCCGTCGTCGCCGACCTCCAGGCGGAGGCCCGTAAGCAGGGCCTGTGGAACCTGTTCTTCGTGGACAAGCACAGCATCCCGGGCGAGCACGGCGCAGGCCTCACCAACCTCCAGTACGCGCCGCTCGCCGAGATCACCGGGCGCAGCATCCAGCTGGCCCCGCCCGCGCTCAACTGCGCCGCCCCCGACACCGGCAACATGGAGCTGCTCGCCCAGTTCGGCAGCGCCGAGCAGAAGGAGCGCTGGCTGCGCCCGCTCCTCGACGCCGAGATCCGCTCCGCGTTCGCGATGACCGAGCCCGAGGTCGCCTCCTCGGACGCCACCAACATCGCCACCCGGATCGAGCGCGACGGCGACGAGTACGTGGTCAACGGCCGCAAGTGGTACATCACCGGCGCGATGAACCCGGACTGCAAGCTGTTCATCGTGATGGGCAAGACCGACCCGACCGCCGAGCCGCACCGCCAGCAGAGCATGGTGATCGTCCCGCGCGACACCCCGGGTCTCACCGTCAAGCGCGGCATGACGGTCTTCGGCTACGACGACGCCGACCACGGCGGCCACGCCGAAGTGCTCTTCGACGACGTCCGCGTTCCGGCCGAGAACCTGATCGGCGAGGAGGGCACCGGCTTCGCCATCGCCCAGGCCCGGCTCGGGCCCGGCCGGATCCACCACTGCATGCGGGCCATCGGCATCGCCGAACGCGCGCTGGAGCTGATGTGCCGCCGGGCGAGCGAGCGCGTCGCCTTCGGCCGTCCGCTGGCCGAGCAGGGCGTGGTGCAGGACTGGATCGCCGAATCCCGTGTCCGCATCGAGCAGTTGCGGCTGCTCGTCCTCAAGACCGCCTGGCTGATGGACACCGTCGGCAACCGTGGCGCGCACACCGAGATCCAGGCCATCAAGATCGCCACCCCGCGCACCGTCGAGTGGATCCTCGACAAGGCCGTCCAGGCGCACGGCGCCGCCGGGGTCAGCCAGGACACCCCGCTGGCCCAGCTGTGGGCGGGCAACCGCACCCTGCGCCTCGCCGACGGGCCGGACGAGGTCCACAAGCGCTCGCTGGCCCGCCGGGAGCTCAAGCGGTACCGCTGATGCGCGATGAGGCAGTCCTCGCGTTCGGTCCCCGGTGATCCCCTTCTACTCTGACGGCATGACTGAGGCCCTGATGAACCGCTACCGACCGGCTGTGCAACCCCTGCTGGAGCCGGGCGAAGACCTGGTGGACGTCGCGAAGGTGATCCCGGCCGCCGGGGCGGAGGGGGTCGGGGACGGCGCCGGAGCGGCGATCGGCAACGCGCTGGCGCGGATCGGTGCGGTGACGGGGGAGTCGGGCAGCATCGCCCGCAGCTTCCCGAAGGCGGAGGGCGGGGTGGCGGCCAAGCTGCTGGTGGTGACCGACCGCCGGACCGCCTTCGTCACGGTCGGGCCGGACATCCGCAAGGTCGGCCGACTGCTGTGGCACGTCCCGCGCAGCGTGGTGGCGCGGGTGGAACGGCGCCCGCGACTCCAGGCCATGGCGAGGTTCCGGCTGCGCTTCGCGGACGGCTCCGCGGTCTCGATGTACACCATGCGGCGCCGCACCGTGGAGGCCCTGGCCGACCATCTCGGGCGGTAGCGCCCGCACGAGGGTCATACCGGAGTACCCAGGACGACTTGGCTCCCCGGTATGACGGATTCCGACCGCCCCGCCCGTAGCGTCTCCCTCGTCAACGGAACACGACGAGGAGGCGGCAAGATGGGCAGGCGGGGACGGGCCGTGGCGGCGGTACTGCTGGTGGCGTCGGCGGCGCTCGGGGTGGCGGGCGCGCCCGGGGCGGTGGCGGCTCCGACGGACGGCGGCGGCGAGCGGCAGGCCACGGCGTGGCTGCCGCAGCCGACCGGACCGTACCCGATCGGGACCACCTCGCTGCACCTGACCGACGCGGGGCGGGAGGACCCCTGGCAGCCGGGGCGCAAGCGCGAGCTGATGATCAGCTTCTGGTACCCGACCGCCCGCCCGGCCGCCGGGCAGGAGCGGGCCCGCTACATGGAGCCCGCCGCCGGGGAGAACTTCGGCGGCACCACCGGGGCGGGGAAGGTCAACTACGGGGTGCAGACCGGCAGCACGGATTGGTCGGGCATCCTCACCCATGCCCGGCAGGACGCCCCGGCCCGCCCCGGCGGACCGCGCCCGGTGGTGCTGTACTCGCCCGGGCTGGGCGACCCGCGCAGCTGGGGCACGGCCCTGGTGGAGGACCTCGCCTCGCGCGGCTACGTCGTCGTCACCATCGACCACACCTACGAGGCCTCCGAAGTCGCCTTCCCCGGCGGCGACCTGGCCACCTCGGTGTTCCCCGCCATGATGGGGCAGCCCGGCCTGGACATCGGCGCCGTGCTGCGCAAGTCCCTGTCCACCCGAGTCGACGACACCCGCTTCGTGCTGGACGAACTCGCCGGGCTGCGCCGCTTCCCCGGCCTGCCGGCCGGCCTCGCCGCCTCGCTGGACCTCGACCGGATCGGCATGGTCGGCCACTCGGCGGGCGGCTTCACCGCCCTGCAGACCATGCACGACGACCCGCGGATCGCGGCCGGGATCAACATGGACGGCCAGATGCACTTCCCCGGCCCGGACGGGCAGACCGGCGTCTTCCTGCCGAGCGTCGCCCAGGACGGCCTGGACCGCCCGTTCCTGCTGATGGGCACCCGGAGCAGCGACTCCGGCAGCTACCACGGGCAGCCCGGCTGGGACGCCCTCTGGCAGCACAGCGCGGGCTGGCACGCCGACGTCACCCTGGACGGCTCCCGGCACGGCTCCTACACCGACGCCGAGTCCCTGCTGCCGCAACTCGCCCGCCAGGGCGCGATCAGCCCCGACGGGCTGGCCGCGGACGTCGGCACCATCCGCCCCGACCGGGCCGAACTCGCCACCCGCTCCTACGTGGCGTCCTTCTTCGACCGCTGGCTGCGCGGCCACGACGACCACCTGCTGGACGGGCCCTCGGCGCGCTTCCCGGAGATGACGTACGAGCGGTAGTCCCTTGCGCAGGACAGGGCCGTGCCCGGGGCCGACTGGAGTGGCCCCGGGCACGGCGGCGGGGTTCGTCAGGCGAGCGCCAGGCTGATCTGGTCGTCGAAGACCACCCAGTGCTGTCCGGGGTCGGCGGCGTTGCACGGCCTGGTGCCGACGCTCGGGCTCTGCCAGACGTTGGCGAGACAGTAGGCCGGGGCGAAGGTGAGGGCGATCTGCTGGCCCGAGACGGTCCAGTACTGCCCCTGGTCATTGGGGTCGCACGGCTTCGTCGAGACGGTCTGGGTACCCCAGGTGTTGGCGAGGCAGTAGCCCCGGGCGTTGCTGAGGGAGATCTGCTCGCCCGAGAGGGTCCAGTGCTGGCCGAGGTCGCTGGGGTAGCACGGCTTGGTGCTGATGTTCGGGGTGTTCCAGGTGTTGGCGAGGCAGTAGAGGCCGGGGGTGCGCGGGCTCGCCTGCGCGGTGTCGGCGGCGCCCGCCCCGACGGCCGGCAGGAAGGAGGCCGTCAGCGCGAGGGCCGCGACGGCGAGGGTCTTGCGGAGAGCAAACACCATGACGAGTCGGTTCCGTTCTCGCTGAAGGTCGTGCGGATCGCACACGACCGTGGTGGGCTTCAGCAGCTCGGGCTCGAGTGCGTGCCAATTTGAGCATCGCTCGTTAACGAACCAGTAGAGTCGGGTTACGTATTCATACGAACGGGTCATCATGGGCGGTCTGACGTTCGAGGGTTGAATTTCGGTCGAAACCTTGCTTCAGGAGTGCAGGTGGGCCGCGACGTACGGGACGGCGATCTGGTCCACCCCTCGGGTGCGGCCGAAGGCCGGGTGGACGTTGACCTCGAAGACCACGCCGCCGTTCTCGGCGGCGAGGTCGACGCCGGCCAGCGGGAGGCCCAGGGACTTGGTCGCGAGGATCGCCAACTCAGCCAGACCAGGCGGTAGTTCGTCGATCTCCAGGGTGGTCGAGGAGGCGCCCTGGCACTCGTTGCAGGGGGCGTCCGGATCCGGCTGGACGTGCTCCACCGCGCGGACGGCCCGGCCGCCGAGGACGACCACCCGGTACTGGTGGCGCCGCCCGTCGGCGGTGAAGTTCCGGGCGTCCCGGGCGATCAGCCAGTCGGCGTCGAGCGCCGCGTAGTGCCGTGCGGCGGCGACCAGTTGGGCGTGGGTGGTGACGTGGAAGACGTCGTCGCCGCCCATGCCGACGCACGGCCGGGCCCAGACGTCGCCGCCGAGCCGCTCGAAGGCCTCGGCGGCGGCCTCCGGGCTCGACCGGGAGAGCGTGAGCGTCGGCATCTGCGGTACGCCGTCACGGGTGAAGCGCTCGACCGTGCGGTCCTTCTCGGTCGCCGCGCGCCAGGCCTCGACGTCCGTGCCGAGGCAGCGGACGCCGGACGCGCGCAGCAGCCGTTGGCAGTGGGCGAAGGCGGGCCGCCGGTGCGGCGGGATCTCGTAGACGATCACCGCGTCCGTCGTCACGACGCTCCCCCCGGCCTCCAGCCGGACGGTCCCGTCGCCCACCGCCTCGATCCGGCCGGTGGAGGCGGCGTCGTCGGCGCCGTCCGTCATGAAGTGCCGCGCGTCCAGCAGGACGGGCTCGCGGCCGGTCAGCCGCCGGGCGGCGACGGCCATCGCCTCCCGGGTGCCCTCGGTCGAGCTGTGGTCGGTCAGAAGAACGAGATCTCGTCGGCCCATGCCGCCATGGAAACGGCGCGCTTCCGTACGCGGCAAGGAGGCCTCGTGAGCCATCCGGGTGCGACCGTGGCCTGAACCGGCCCGGAGCCGGCCGACGGTGAGCACCAGTGCCTCCAGCTCACCCACGGGCGCCCGGAACCCGGTCCTCCTGCCGGCCGACCGGGCCTACGAATTTCCCACTAGCGGATCTCCGAGCCCGGGTTGGCCTCGTCCCACTCCTGGCGGGAGGCGAGGATCGCGTCGTGGTGGGAGTAGGACCAGTCGACCATCGCCCGCACCAGGTGGGTGAGGCTGTGGCCGAGCGGGGTCAGCTCGTACTCCACCTGCGGGGGGACGGTCGGGTGGACGGTCCGGGAGACCAGGCCGTCGCGCTCCAGGCGGCGTACCGTCAGGGTCAGCATCCGCTGGGAAATCCCTGGCAGGGCGCGCTGCAGTTCGCGGAACCGCCGTACGCCCTGGGCGAGTTCGACCACGGCCAGGACCGACCAGCGGTCGCCGAGGCGGTTCAGCAGGTCGCGGATGCCGCAGTCCGCGCCGTCGTCGCACCAGACCACCGGCCGCCGGGTGGTTACCGCGGTGTGCCCTACTGACATGGAAGTGCCTCCTTACGCCGGACGCCCAGGCTACCGAGGATGGTCACGTCCTCAACGACCAGCCGACCGAAGGAGAAGCATGCTGCTCGTCACCGGTGTCAACGGAGGTCTCGGCGCCCTCGTCCTGGCGCGCCTCGCCGGCCGCACGGACGTCGTCGCCGGGAGCCGGACGCCCGAGCGGGTCCGGACCGAACTGCCCGTCCGGCTCGTGGACTTCGACCGGCCGGAGACCCTGGCGGAGGCCTTCGAGGGCGTCCGGACGCTGCTGCTGATCTCGGCGGGCGCGGCCGAGGACGACGTGGTGACCGCCCGGCACGGTGCGGCGATCGAGGCAGCCGAGAAGGCGGGCGTCGAGCACGTCGTCTACACCAGCCTGTCCGGCGACGGCGACCACCTGCCCTACGCGCTGGCGCACCGCTGGACCGAGCGGCGGCTGCGCGAGTCCGGCACCCTGCGCTGGACGGTGCTGCGCAACGGCCTCTACGCGGAGCTGCTGGCCGGGATCGCCGCCCCCGGCCCGGACGGGGTGATCACCGCGCCGCTGGGCGCCGGGCGGCTGGCGGCGGTGGCCCGGGCCGACCTCGCCGAGGTGGCGGTGAACGTCGCCCTGGCGCCCGCCGGGCATGCGGGCCGGACGTACGAGCTGGTGGGGGAGCGGGCGGTGGGCGGCGGGGAGGTGGCCGGGGTGCTGGGCGCCGAGTACCGCCCGGGCCGGCTCACCGAGGCCCGGGCGGCGTTGGCGGCCTCGGACGCGTTCGACTTCCAGGTGCCGATGGTGGTGGGCACCTGCTCGGCGATCGCCCACGGCTTCCTGGCCGGGCCGGGCGGGCCGGGCGACCTGGCGGCCCTGCTCGGCCGCCCGCCGCGCCCGGCCCTGGAGGTCATCGCCGAGCTGGCCTCAGGCAGGCCCTAGCACCGCGATCCGGCCCGTGCTGCGCCCGTCGGCGACCAGCTGGACGGCCTCCGCGGCCTCGGCCAGCGGCACCCGGGCGCTGACCAGGGGCCGGACCACGCCCTGTTCGGCGAGCTTGGTCAGCTCGTCGTGGGCGGCCCGGACGGCGCGCGGGTCGTGGGTGTTGTAGAGGCCCCAGTGCAGGCCGAGGATCGCGTAGTTCTTCACCAGGGCGTGGTTGAGCGCCGGCGCCGGGATCTGCCCGGCGGCGAAGCCCACGACCACGATCCGGCCCTCGAAGGCCACGCACTTGGTGGAGCCGGTGTAGGCCTCGCCGCCGACCGGGTCGAAGACCACGTCCGCGCCGCGCCCGCCGGTGAACTCCTTGACGGCGGAGACGAAGTCCCCGGCCGTCCGGTCGACCACCAGGTCGGCGCCGAGCGCGCGGGCCGCCTCCGCCTTGGCCGGGCCGCCGACCACGGCGACCACCCGGGCCCCGGCGGCCCGGCCGAGCTGGACGGCCGCGCTGCCGACCCCGCCGGCCGCCGCGTGCACCAGCAGGGTCTCGCCGGCCCGCAGCCGGGCCCGGCGGTGCAGGGCGAACCAGGCGGTCTGATAGCCGATGTGCAGGGCCGCCGCCTCGGCGTCGTCCAGCGACTCGGGCGCCGGGAAGGCGGCTGCGGCGTCCAGCAGCGCGTACTCGGCGAAGGCGCCGTGCGGCAGCACCGGGTTGCCGATCAGCCGCTCGCCCCGCCGGGCGCCGTCCGCGACCTCGCCGCACAGCTCCACACCGGGGGTGAACGGCAGCGGCGGACGGACCTGGTACTGCCCGCGCACCATTAGCGCGTCCGGGAAGTTCACCGCCGCCGCCCGGACCCGGACCAGCAGCTGCCCCGGGCCGGGCACCGGCCGTGCCACGCCGTCGGCCAGCCGCATCACCGCGGCCGGCTCGCCGAGCTCACCCACCTGCCAGGCCCTCACAGCGCCTCGCTCCTCTCCAGTCCCTGCTGGAGCCGGTTCATCCCGGCGATCCAGCGGTCCGGGTCGGTGGCCCGGATGCGGTAGTACTCGGCGGTCCCGGGGTGCGGCAGGATCAGGAAGCGCTCCTCGCGCAGCCCGTCCAGCGCCGCCCGGGCGACATCCTCCGGCTCCAGGGCGGTCGGTGCGAGCAGTGCCTCGCCGACCGGGCCGGTGGAAGCCAGCATGTCGGTGCGCACGCCCTGGGGGCAGAGCGCGTGCACCTTGACGCCCCGGTGCCGGTAGGTGGCGGAGAGCCACTCGGCGAAGGCGAGCGCGCCGTGCTTGCTGACGGCGTACGGGGCCGAGCCGAGCATGGTGAGCAGCCCGGCGGCGGACACGGTGGCCAGGAAGCGGCCCTGGCCGCGGTCCAGCCAGCGGGGGAGCAGCAGTTCGGCGGCGCGGACGTGGGCCAGCACGTTGACCTCCCAAGCGCTGGCCCAGGCCGTGGCGGGTGCGTCGGCGCCGCCGACCGGGGCGACACCCGCGTTGGCGCACCAGACGTCGATCTCGCCGAGCTCCGCGCGGGCCCGGCCGACCAGGGCGGCCAGGCCGGTGGCGGAGGCGGCGTCCCCGGGCAACGCGGTGCCGCCGCAGTCCTCGGCGACGGCGTGGGCGGCCTCGGCGTCCAGGTCGTTGACCACCACCCGGGCGCCGGCCGCGGCGAAGGCCCGGGCCAGCGCGGCGCCGATGCCCCGGCCCGCCCCGGTCACCACCACGCCCTGGCCCTCGAACGCGGTCACATGCCACCGCCGAGGGTGACTCCGCCGTCCACCACGAGGGTCTGGCCGGTGATCCAGCCGGCGTCCGGGGAGAGCAGGAACGCGACCGCGCCCGCGATGTCCTCGGGTATGCCGAGGCGGCCCAGCGGGTAGGCCTTGGCGACCTTCTCCTCGCGGCCCTCGTACAGCGCCTCGGCGAACTTGGTCTTCACCACGGCGGGGGCGACGGCGTTGACCCGGATGCCCTGCGGGCCGAGCTCGGCGCCGAGTTCGGTGGTGAGCCGGATCAGCGCGGCCTTGCTGATGCCGTACATGCCGATGCCGAGCGAGGAGCGGATGCCGGCGATCGAGGCGACGTTGACGACCGAGCCGCCGTGCCCGCCCATCCAGGCGGCGTGCGCCCGGCGGGTCCAGGCGAGCGGGCCGAGCACGTTGACGGCCATGATCTTGGCGGCGGCGGCCTCGTCGGTCTCCAGGACCGGCCCGTACACCGGGTTGATGCCGGTGTTGTTGACCAGGTGGTCGAGCCGGCCGAAGGCCTCCAGGGTGCGGGCGACGGCCTCCTCCTGGTGGGCCGGGTCGTCGGCCTTGCCCGCGACGGCGATCGCGTTCTCCGGGCCGCCGAGGTCGCGGACGGCCTCGGCGAGCGGCTCGGGGTTGCGGGCCGTGAGGCAGACCTTGGCGCCGCGCTCGACCAGTTCGCGCGCGATGCCGAGGCCGATGCCGCGGCTGGATCCGGTCACGACGGCCACCCGGCCCTTGAAGGAGTGCACCACGGAGGGTCCTGCCTTTCCGGCGAGGGTCTAGTTCGGAAGCGCTGGACTTGGAGTCGCTCAGGTTCGGAGTCACCAGGGTTCACGGCGGTGACTAAGCGCTTGCTCAGCATGGTGTCGGTGCGGCAGCCTGTCAACAGTCCGCCGGACCGCAGCGGACGGCCGACGGGAAAGCCCGTACGAATCCTCTGGGAGGATGGCGCCATGACCAGCACGCCGATCGCCGACCTCTGGCCCACCCTGCCCGGCGCCGACACCCGCCCCGAGGCGGCGTACCGGCTGCTCCAGGCGGCCGTCGAGTCGTTCGCGGAGCGCGGCTTCCACGCCACCACCACCCGGGACATCGCCACCGCCGCCGGGATGAGCCCCGCCGCGCTGTACATCCACTACCAGTCCAAGGCCGCGCTGCTCGCCGAGATCAGCCAGGCCGGGCACACCGCCACGCTGGCGCTGGTGCGGGAGGCGGCGGGCGGGGACGGCGGCCCGGCGGAACGGATGCGGCGGCTGGTCGAGCAGTTCACCGCCTGGCACGCCCGGGCCCGGACCGTCGGCCGAGTGGTCAACTACGAGCTGCACGCGCTGCCCGAGGACGCGTACGCCGTCGTCGCGGCGTTGCGCCTGGACATCGAGCGCGAGGTCAGCGCGCTGATCGGGGCGGGCGTGGAGGCCGGGGAGTTCGAGGTCGCGGAGGTGCGCACCGCGGCCCGCGCGGTCACCTCGCTGGGCATCGACGTCTCCCGCTGGTACACCGAGCGCTCCTCCGGGACGCCGGAGGAACTCGGCCGCCGCTACGGCGATTTGGTGCTGAGAATGCTCGGCGCCCGGGTCTGACGTCCGGCCCTCGCGCCACACCCTTGACCGGCTCCGGGGATGCGGGCAGACTCGTATACGAAGTACGTGTGCCTCGTAGGCGTACAGCGCCGGGCACTCCGGACAACGCCGACTTCCCGGTCGGCGTGGGCTACCAGCGCCACGCCGACTTCGCCACCACCAACTGGTCGCCCCAACTGGTCGCCCCAACTGGTCGCCCTCGACGACGGCGTCTCCCGGGTGCTGCCGCCCCTCGACCCGTTCTTCTTCCACTGGGCCGCCTGGGCGCAGTCGTCAGGGCGCCCGCCACGACCGGTCGTGGCGGGCGCTCCGCTGTCGGGCACTATGGCTGAGGGGACCCGGCGGTGGCCAGGCAGAACCGGACGAGCCCGGCGTCCACGTCGAGGACGACCTCCTCCATCTCCTCCCACAGCGGGTGGAACTTCTTGCCCCACTCGACGGTGAAGCCGAGCACCTTGCCCCGGCCGGAGTCGACGAAGTGGCGGGAGAACACGTAGTCGTCGCTGGTTCCGCTGGTCGGGTAGAGGTGGAACCCGGTCAGCGGCTTGTAGGCCCTCCCGTGCACGCCGTGGGCGCCCTGGCAGAAGGCGGTGGCCAGTTCGAGGGCTCGGTCGGCGTCGTCCTTGGGGATGTACTCGGCGTACGCGGTGTCGTCCGGGAGCCCGCGCTTGCCGTCGTACCGGGGGTTGCGGAAGTTCATCGACGGGTCGTCGGACTGGTTCTCGTCGTCCCCCCAGTTGTAGAGCATGTCCTCGGAGTAGCTGTGCACGTCGACGAACCACCTGGTCTCCGGGAACCGGTCCAGCAGCCAGCGGACGTTGCGGGTCTCGGGCTCGGAGAAGGCGCTCGGGCCCTCGTAGACCTGCTGGTCGCACGGATCGGTCGAAACCTGGGGTGTGGCGGTCGGCGCGAACGCCTTGGTGAAGTCGAAGAGGAAGTCGTAGTTGCGGTTGATGTCGACGCCGATGCAGTCGGGGTTCGAACTGCCGCCGGAGTTGGCCGGGTTGCGGTTCTTGCGCCACATCGGGTCGACGGTCTGGCTGTGCAGCCGGCCGTCCGGGTTGACCAGTGGGAAGACCACGAGGTCCAGCCGGGTGAGCAGGTCGTGCACCTGTCGCGCGGTGACGGTGGTGGCGCCGTAGCCGAGGCCGGTACCGGACTGGTAGGCCTCCAGCAGGTCGGCGGCGAAGTGGACCAGGATCTCGCAGCTGCCCCACTCGCGGGCGTGCACACCGCCGATCAGCATCACGCAGTGCTTGGGGGACGGGGCGGGTGCGCCGATCTGCAGGGCGTGGGCGGTGCGGCCCTCGATCGAGGGCTCGGGCAGGGTGATGAGCTGGGTGGTACCGGGGTACGCGGCGGCCAGGCTGGTCACCGCGGACTCGACCTCGGTGATGTTCAGGTACGACATGACGGGCCTCCGGGCTCAGCGGGTGAGCTTGGCGGCGAGGCCGCGCGGAACGGCGTCGGCGGCGGCGAACCGGTCGCCGGTGCCGACCTCGGCCTGGGCGGCCCGCCCGGCCTCGCTGGCGTTCCCGATCCGGGTGACCGTGACGCCCTCGCGTTCGAGGGCCGCCACCCGGTCTTCGGGGGCGTAGACGTCGATGCCGACGCGACCGTCCGGCTCCCGCTGCTCGCGCCCGCCGGTGTCGGGGCGGGTCTCGCGCAGCAGGGCGCCCAGGATCTCCGCGTCCCTGGCGGTGACACGGAGCTTGAGGATGTCGGGGCGGGTGGGTGGGGTGGAATGTACGGCGGACATGACGACCTCTGGTGACGAGTACGGATATGTCCGACGTGTACCTCGTATCCTCAGGATCCGCCGTCGCCGTAGAAGGCGTCAAGGGGCGGCTCCGGCATCCCGTTCAGCAGGCTGTCCAGGCCGGCCAGCATCTCGGCCCGGTCGTCGAAGTCGGTGAAGCGGGGGACCAGCGCACGCAACCGCGGATAGTCGGTGGCGGACAGCAGGTGCAGGCCCAGCCGCAGTGACGGGTCCGGTTCCTCGGGGTTGTCGACCACCTGGCGCTTGTCCACCAGCAGGCAGCCGAGGCTCCAGGCGACGAAGGTGCGGTAGATCGTCAGCGCGGTGGCGTCGTCGAAACCGGCCCGCCCGAGCACCGAGAGGATGTGCTCGGTGAGTTCGAGCGCCGGGGCCGGGCGTCGGGACACCGGGATGGCCAACGGGCGGGTCGCGACCAGCGGCAGGATCTCGGGGTGGGCGTGCGCCACGGCGGCGAAGGCCTGGGCGATCCGGCGCAGCTCCATCCGCCACCCGGGCTCGTGCGGGCCGCCGGCGCTGGTGCGCAGCCGGGCGTTGGTCTCGGTGAAGTAGGCCTCGGTCAGGCCGTCCAGCAGGGCTTCCTTGCCGGGGGTGTAGCGGTACAGCGCCATCGACTCGACTCCGAGCTCCGCGGCCAGCCTGCGCATGGTCAGCGCGCCGAGCCCCTCGCGGTCCACCAGTGCCACGGCGGCGTCGAGCACCAGCGGGCGGCTCAGGCGCCCCCGCTTCTCGGGGCCGTCCCGCTCGACCATGGCCGTACTCCTCCGAGTCGGTGCCGACACCGTCGGCCGCACCGTGCCGTGCCCGAAGTCGGGCAGGTGGGGCAGGTGACGCAATGGGTGCAGGTTACGCAGCGGATACAGAACCAGGATACAAGGTATGAATAGGTGGAAAACAGGCCTCCAAGCCCCCTGGTGGATCACGGATGGTAGTCGGCGGGCGGGCGGGCGGGCGGCGGTGGTCCCGGGTAGCGGACGGGGGCGGTGTCGGTCATGGGCCCGGTGGTGGCGGCCGGACCAGGGGGGGTGCAAGCGTTCTGCCGGTGAGGGCGGGTAGCGTGGGGCACTCCGGTGGACACGGGTTCGAGGAGGAACCGATGGGCAGTCAGAACTACCGCGTGGGCGAGCTGTTGACCGAGGCCTGGGCGTCCTGGGCGGAGCGCGGAGCGGCCCTGAGTGCCGAGGACTGGGACCGGCCCACCCGGCTGTCCGAGTGGACCGTCCGGGACCTCTACGCGCACGTGGCCCCGGCGCCGGAGCAGTTCGCCGGGCTGCGCGAGGCCGTGGTCGAGGGCCCGGCCGGGCTGACCGGCGGGGCGGACGTCCTGCGGACGTTCAACCAGCCGGGCGGTCTCGCCCACACCGCCGCCGGGCAGATCGCCGAGATGGCCAAGGAGGCCGCCAAGGTGACCGAACCAGCCGTGCTGATCGCCCGGTTCGGCACCGAGGGCCCCGCCGCCCTGACAGGGATCGCGGACCTCTCGCCCGACACCGTGGTGGCCCACCAGCTGCTCGGGAAGGTGACGGTGGGGGCGCTCGGCGAGGTGGCGCTGATGGAGGCCACCGTCCACCTGCTCGACCTGATCGCGGCGGTCGGCGGACCGGCGCCCGCCGAGGGGGCGCTGCACTTCACCCGGGCGCTGCTGGCCGAGGCGACGGACCCGGTGGCCTTCATCGAGGCGGCGGCGGGGCGCAGTGCGGAGCCGGTGCTGCCGATCATCCGCTGAGGCGCCGGGTCATCCGCCGAGGGACCGGGGGTCGGGCGTCCCGGTCAACCGTCTGCGCTGGTCAGTCGTATGATCTGCACCAGTGATTCGGCATGGGTGGGGGGACGTCGGTGGACTCGTTGTGGAACCTGTGGTGGCTGGTGCCCGCCGTCCTCTACGGAGGCGGATCGATCGCCAACCGGGTGCGCCGGGACGTGAAGGACCGGCACGAGCGCAAGCTCGAACTGCTCGACGCCCAGCACCAGCAGCGCCTGGCGCTGGAGGCGGCCAACCGGCCGCCCGAGCCGGTCTGCGGCTGCACCCACCACCTGGCCAAGCACGACAAGCAGGGCCGCTGCCACGAAGTGGTCGAGACGCCCACGGCCTGGGACGCCGAACGCCGCCCGGTGCGCTACGAGCCCGGGCAGTGCAACTGCCAGCAGTACGTGGGGCCGGAGCCGCTGGGCACGGTGTACGCGCCGGAGCTGATCGACCCGCGCTGAGCCGTTTGCGGGGAGGAGCGGGGGGGGGGGCCCCCGGGGGGGGGGGGGGGGGGGGCCCGCGCCCCCGCCCCAGCCCGGGGGGGGGGCGGGCCCACCCCCCCCCCACAGAGAGCGGGGGCTGTGGTGTGGGGGGTTTGGCGGCGGGGGGGCTGGTGTCCGGGGCGGGTGTGTACCCCCCGGGGGGGGGGGGTGGGGGGGGGGGGGGGCCCCCGCCGCGGGGGGGGGGCGCCCGCTCCTGCGCGCTCAGCCCTCGAAAGTCCTGGTCGTGCCGACGCACAACGCCCAGATGACGAAGGCGTCGATCGTGATGAGGACGATCGCCCAGAGCGGGTAGTGGGGCAGCCAGGCGAAGTTGGCGATCATGCCCAGCCCGGCGACGACCACGCCGACGGCTCGCGCCCAGACGGCGCCACCGAACAGCGCCGTTCCGGCCAGGACGAGGAGCACCCCGAGGGCCAGGTGGATCCACCCCCAGCCCGTGGTGCTCCACGTGTACGTGTAGCTCCGGGTGACCACCACCAGGTCGTCGTTCACGATCGCGGCGATCCCCTGCAGGACCGACATGATGCCGCCGAAGAGCAGCATGACCGCGGCCAGCGTGGTCCACCCGCCGGCGTAGGCCCGCTCCACGGTCAGGGTCCTGCGGCCGTTCTCCGTGACACCACCGGACATGGCGTGGACTCCTTCCGAAGCGACCGCGTCACCCGCACGAGGTGACCTGCCCAGGGATCTCCTCCTCCAGGCTGCCACGCACCCGCGTTCCCGGCGAGGGCGGCCTCGCCCCGGGCGCCGGACGGTCCGGGGAACGGTGGAGTCGCAGCCGTACCGCGGTCGTGGGAAGTTGGTGGACGGAGGCCTCCGACCGGGTCGCACGGGAACGAGCGACGACCTTCTCCGAAGGAGTCCGAGCATGGCCAGCAACATCAGCGGAGCACCGGCCGGTACCACGGAAGTGAACCGGGAGCCCTTCGCGACGGGTTGGACCGTCTTCGCCGCCTGTCTGATGATCTTCGGCGGGACGATGGCGGTCCTGGAGGGGATCGCTGCGGTCGTCAACGACGAGCGCTTCATCATCGCGGGCAGCTACGTCTTCAAGTTCGACACCACCGGGTGGGGCTGGGTGCACATCGTGCTCGGCCTCGTGATCGTGGCGGCGGGCTGCGTGCTCTTCCGTGGCGCGCTGTGGGCCAGGATCCTCGGTGTGGTCGTCGCGGGCCTGAACATGATCGCGAACTTCCTGTGGCTGCCCTACTACCCCTTCTGGGCCGTCGTCCTGATCGCCATCGACGTGTTCGTCATCTGGGCGCTGACGGCGGGGACGCACCGGCCGGAGCACGCGGTCTAGAGACCCTGGGTCGGCCCGGACTCCCCACCACGGCCCCGGGCGGTCGGTCTCCGCCCGGGGCCCGCTCAGCGCGTGCGGGCCCCGTCCATCGGCCCGGTCCCCTCACCGGTCGGCGCCGGGCGCCCCAGGGCCAGGGCGAGGAGCCCGCGCCAGCGCGTCGAGTTCCTCGCCGGAGTAGCCGAGCAGCAGATCGGGCAGCGCCCCCAACGCCGTGCCCGTCTTGGCATCGCGGTACTCCGGGCTCTGCACGATCTGCGCGTACACCCCGAAGGAGACGGTGTTGACGAACGGGTGGCCGCTCACCGTGCCGAGGTCGACCAGCAGTTCCTCACCGTCGGTCAGCGCGGCCAGGCTGCGGGAGGCGCGACGGAAGGAGACCCGTGCCTGCTGGTGTGGACCTGCGCGACGACCTCGACGCGTACGGGCCGAGCGAGCCCGTCGGCGCCGACCGGATCCTCCCCGCGCTTCCCACCACGGTGAGCGCGTACCGCTCCCGGGAGCGGGGCGAGCGGGGCGGGGAACGGGCGAACGGAACACCGCCCCGGTGAGCGAGCACCGGAGCCCGGACCTGCCGGGCGAGGAACTCGACCGGGTGCCGCCCGCACTGGCGCGGTCCCTGCTGCGCGGTATGCTCGCCGACCCGCGTCACCTTCCCGAGTTGCTGGCCGCGTTCGCCGTCCGCAACATGGGCCCCCGGGCGGCGACCGCCGTCGCCCGGCTGCGTGCCCAGCGGCCGGACCTGGACCGCGAGCAGCAGCGGATCCTCCTGACGTCGCGGGGAATCCGGATAACCACCACCGAGGGCGCGTTCGTCGGCGGTCCCTCCATGCTGCTGATCCCGGTCGCGTTCTGTGCGGCACTACTGGTGCAGGCCCAACTCGTGCTGGAACTGGCCGTGCTGGCCGGGCTCGACCCGACCGAACCGGAGCGCGGGGCCGAACTCCTCGTCCTCCAGACCGCGTACGCCGACACCGGTGCCGCGCGGGAGGCGATGAACGCGCTACCGGCCGTGGCGGACGACCGCGCCCGCCACGGGCCCGCCGCGGTCTGGGCGGTCTGCCGGCGCATGGCTCATCTGCTGGGTCTGGTCTCCCCGCTGCAGGAGGGCGAACGGCGGCCGTCGCGGCTCGAAAGGGCCGGCCGGTGGGCCCTGCTCGGCGCGGTCCTGTGCGTGGGGATGGCGGCGCCCCTGGTGTGGCTGCCGTATCTGGGCGCCAGCTACCGGTCCTCGACCATCCGCATCGCACGGCGTGCCGGCAGACGGTACCTCGACAGCGCCGAGCCGTCCGGCATCGAACCGGCGCGCACCGACCCGGGCGTCGTGGCGGCGCTGCTCCGTGCCCTGCTGTCCGTCCTGTTCACCCTGGGCCTCCTGCTGCTGGTGCCGCTCGTGGACCTGAGGATCGCCGGAAGCCGAGGAGCGGCGCTGGTCCTGGCCGTGGTCCTCGGGTCCACCACGGCCACGCTCCTCTGGTACCGCCGGCGACGTCGCAGGCACCGGTAGAGCGGTGCGGCTTCCGCCCGGCGCCCGCCCCGACGACCCTTCCGCCGACACCGGCTCCCGGTGGCCGGACCGGGAGGCGTCAGTGGCCGATCGTGGCTTTGAGGGCCACGATGACCAGGCCCAGCAGGAGGTGAACCACGGCCTCCGCGGCCGCCTGCCGACGTGATGCGAGGGCGCGCAGAGCGCCGAGGTAAGCCCAGGCGACCTGCTGTGCCACGGCCGTGGCCAGGGCGAGCCAGGCGGTGGCGGTCAGTCCGAGCCCGAGCAGCGGGCTGACGGCCACGGCGGCGGCGGGGAGTACGGCCGCTTCGACGATTCCCCACTCCTTCCGGCCGACCCGGCGCACCTCCGCCCGGTCCGCGGGCCTGCCGGCCGTCCGTTCCCCGGCGAGGATCGAGTACACGTGGGCGGCCCAGAACACCAGCCCGGTGACGAGGAGGAGGACCGTGACCTCGACCCGGGGGAACTTCCCGACGCTGCTCGCGGAGGCGATCACCGAGGCTGCGAGGAGCGAGCCGTAGACGGCGCCCGCACAGTCGGTCCGCTCGCCGTGGCCCCCGCGACCGGGCTTGTGGAGCCAGGGGAAGAAGTGCTTCACCGGGCCACCGTACGGGTGCCTCCTCGACCCCCGCCCCTGCCACGCCGGTGTCGTGAGGCGGCTGCCCGGCCCGCTCCGTCACGGTCTTCTCGACGTCGGGCCGGATCTGGTGCGGGTTGATCCGGATCGTCCAGCGACCTCCCCCGCGTCCACGGTGGCCGGGACGTGTGGCGTCCGACGGGCGGTACCCGCGCCGCGGACTACGCCGCGGTGGCGCCCGTGGTGTCCAGCAGCTCGGTGAGCTGGGAGCGGTGCAGCGCGACGACGGGTTCGAGCACCGGGGGGCTCGGTCGGGTCAGCCCAGGGCGAGCGCGCTCAGCCGGTCGGAGGCGCCGTTGCGAGGAGGGACCGTAGAATGTCCCGCTGGCGCTCTCGCGGCCGTGCGATTCCGAGAGCGAGCGAGTCTCATGTCTGAGGCCAACGTCGAGCGCCCACTCAGATGACCCCGGCCTGGAGGGCGTAGACCACGGCGTGGGTGCGGTTACGCAGGTTGAGCCGGGTGACCACGCCGTGCACGATGCTCTTCACGGTGCGCTCGGAGTAGCTGAGCTTCGCGGAGATCTGCTTGGTGCTCAGGCCCTCGGCCAGTAAGCGCAGGACTTCGACCTCCCGGTCGGCCAGGCCGGCCAGGTTCAGACCGGCCGGCTCCAGCGCCTTGTCCCGGATCGCGCGGATCTGGGCGATGAGCGCCTGCTGCACGCCCGCCGAGGACTCCCGGCCCCCTGCGGCGGCCTCCTGAACGGCGCGCTTGATGTCGTCGAAACCGCTCTCCTGCCGGTGCAGATAGCGCACCAGGCCCAGGTCGATGGCCCGCAGCATGTGATGCTCGGGAAAATCGTTGGCGACCAACACCGTCGGCAGCACGCTGTCCGGAGTTTCACGCTGGACCCGTTCCACCCGGGAGAGCATGTCACCGGTGATCTCGGTCGCTAAGACCAGGAGGACATCGGCGGGATGGCGCCAGGTCCAGTAGCTGGCATCGATGTCCTTGCACGAAGAGAGCCACCAGACGGCGCCCTCTCCGGTGACGGGATCGTTCGCCAGAACGGCCACGGTGACGGGTTTGGCGGCCTTATCACTCATGGTCTTTCTCCCGGTCACTCGCAGGACGGAATTCCCCGCGGCCTTGCCCACGGGGCCGTTCGCGCTCACCCCTGGCGCCGTCATGGTGCGCTGCATCAATCTCACAATCGTGAGACGTCCGACGGTACGTCAGGAGTTCACCGACCGCCGCGGGAGTGGCCCCGGGCCTGCCCGTTGGGGCAACCGGAACTGCCCGAAAGCGCGGCCGACGCCGCCCGGCAACCGCAGAAGAGCAGGTGGCACGGCCTGCCGCCGGCGATCACGCCCCATCCGAACGCTGACGGGAGTCCGTGCCGCCCCAACGTGCGACGCTCCCTGCCCCAAGGGGCAGGACGGCTTGCGTGACCTCTCTCGTGCCGTTCATCTTGGGACCGGTGCGACGCTCCGTTCACAGCGCGAAGGTCTCTGCAGCAGGCCCGAATTGAATCCCTTCCCCCAATACTCCGGACAGAGAGGAAGCCTGCGGCCATGACCCTCCATGGGCATTCGACGGACAGCGCGGTACAGCCTCCCGAAACCCCTCCCGGTGCTCGTTCGCTGGACGAACTGCGGGCCGTCATCACCCGCATCTGGCAGGACGTGCTGCGTCTCGAAGACCTGACCGCCGAGGACAACTTCTTCGAACTGGGCGGGCATTCGCTGACCGCCTCGCAGGTGATCTCCCGGATGGCGCAGGCGTTGCGGGTGGAAGTGCCGCTGGCGGCCTTCTTCGACCACCCCACCGTCGCCGAACTCGCCGCCTTCACGGCGGCGGCGCAGCAGGCCGGGGCGCAGACCGGTGTCCAGTAACCTGCTGCCCGGCCAAGCCTCGCCGCTGTCGGCAGCTCAGCAGCGGCTCTGGTTCTTCTGGCAGCTGCGCCCGGACAGCAGCGAGTACAACGTCCCCAGGGCCACCCGGCTGCACGGCCCGCTCGACCTGCCCGCCATGGAGCGGGCCGTCGCACGGCTGACCGAGCGACACAGCATGCTGCGCGCCACCTTCCCCCTGGTGGACGGCGCGCCGGTGCTGCGGGTCGCGCGGGCCGTCACCGTGCCGATGACCGTCACCGACCTGACCGACCTGCCTGCCCCGGCCCGCGAACGCGCGCTGGCCGAGGCGGTGGACCGGCTGGCCCTGGCGGCGTTCGACCTGCGGGACGGCCCGGTGTTCCGGGCCGGGCTGATCCGGCTGGCGGCCGAGGAGCACGTGCTGGTGCTTGCCTTCCACCACATCGTGGTCGACGGCTGGTCGCTGGGCATCATCGAGCGCGACCTGGCCGCCGAGTACACTGCCGGGCTCACCTGCCCCGGCGGGGACGCGCGGCCGCTGCCCTCCTCCTCGTACGACTACCGGGACTACGCGGCCGCCGAGCGGCAGATGCTGGCGGGCCCGCGCAGGGCCGAGGCCATGGCCTACTGGCGGCGGCAGTTGGCCGAGGCGCCCGCGCAGCTCCAACTACCCACCGACTGGCCTCATCCGCGCGTCCCGAGCAACGCGGGAGACGCCGGCTCCTTCCCGGTGTCCCCCCAACTCGCGCAGCGGGCTCGGGCCTTGGCCACCGAGCAGCGGGTCACCAAGTTCATCGTGCTGCTCAGCGCCTACGCGGTGCTGCTGGCCCGGCTGGCCGGGGCCGAGGAGGTGGTGATCGGCGTGCCGGTCAGCGGCCGCACCACGCTGGAGACCGAAGGGGTCGTCGGGCTCTTCGTCAACATGCTGCCGCTGCGGGTGCGCCTGAGCCCCGGGCTGACCTTCGCCGAGCTGCTGCACCAGGTCCGCGACACCTTCCTGGCCGGTCACGAGTACCAGGACCTGCCCTTCCAGCAGGTCGTGGAGGAGCTCGCGCCCGAGCGGTCGACCTCACGCCACCCGATCTTCCAGAGCGTCTTCACCTATGAGGAGCCGGCCGCCACCGAGTCCGGGATGCCCGGGCTGACCGCGAGCCCGGTGCCGATCCGGATCGAGACCGCGAAGTTCGAGCTGACCCTGCATCTGGCCTTCGGTGCCGAACAGGCCGAGGGCTGGATGGGCTACCAGAGCGACCTGTTCGAGGCGCGCACCGCGCAGCTGCTGGGCGAGCGGTACGTGCGGCTGCTCTCGGCAGCCCTGGCCGCACCGGATGCGCCGCTCTCCCGGCTGCCCCTGCTGGGCGTACAGGAGGAGCGGACGGTGCTGGCCGGCGCACTCCAGCCGCCGGCGCCCGTCACCGAGTGCGTGGACCGGATGGTCGAGCGGCAGGCCCGGGAGCGACCGACGGCGATCGCGGTGCGCACCGCGGACCGCGCCCTGTCCTACGCCGAACTCAACCGGCAGGCCGACCTGGTGGCCGCGCGGCTGCGAGCGGCCGGCGCCCGGCCGGGCAGCCTGGTGGCGATCTGCCTGCCGCGTGGCGCGGAGCTGGTGGTCGCCGAACTCGGCATCCTCAAGAGCGGCGCCGCCTATCTGCCACTCGATCCGGCCAACCCTCCGGGCCGATTGGCCGCCGTGCTGGGCGACGCCGCTCCCCTGGCCGTCCTGACGGACCGGCAGCACCTCCAGCTGCGCGAGGATGCCCTTGTCCTCGAGGACATCCTCGGGCACAGCGACGCGCAGCCGGTGGGGCCCGAGCCCGCACCGCGCGCCCGGGCCACCGACCTCTCGTACGTCATCTACACCTCCGGTACGACCGGCCTGCCCAAGGGCGTGATGATCGAGCACCGGGCGCTGGCGAACCTGGTGGCCTGGCACCACCGGGAGTTCGGCCTGATGCCCGGCGATCGCACCACGCTGATCGCCGCCCCCGGCTTCGACGCCTCGGCCTGGGAGATCTGGCCCGCACTGGCCGCCGGGGCCACCCTCGAAGTCCCGGATACCGCGACCGTGTTGTCCCCGACCGAGCTGACCGACTGGCTGGTGGCCCGCGAGGTGACCAGCTGCTTCGTGCCCACCCCGCTGGTCGAGCGCATCGCTGCCGCCCCCTGGCCGGCCACCGGCGCCCCGCGCTCGGTGCTGACCGGCGGCGACCGCCTGCACGGCATCGGGCGCCGGGAGCTGCCCTTCCGGCTGGTCAACAACTACGGCCCGACCGAGAGCGCGGTGGTCGCCACCTCGGGCACGGTCACCCCCGGTGTCCGTGACCGTGGTGCGCTGCCGGACATCGGCCGCCCGATCGCCGGCGTCGAAGCCTTCGTGCTGGACGAGCAGTTGTGCCCGGTCCCGGTCGGACTGCCCGGGGAGCTCTATCTCGGCGGGGTCGCGCTGGCCCGTGGCTACCTGGGCCGGCCCGAACTGACCGCCGACCGCTTCGTCCCGCACCCCTACAGCCACGCTCCCGGCGCGCGGCTCTACCGTACCGGCGACCTGGTGCGCTGGCGTTCTGACGGCAGCATCGACTTCCTGGGCCGCAACGACCGGCAACTGAAGCTGCGCGGGTTCCGGATCGAGGCCGGTGAGATCGAGAACGTCCTGCGCGCCCACCCCTGTGTGCGCGACGCCATCGTGGCGCTCGCGCCCGTCGGCCCGGACGGCGCCGAACCCGCCCTGGCCGCCTACCTCGTGCTCACCGACCCGGCCGCGCCGCCCGACCGGGCCGAGCTGCACGAGCACGTGGGCCGCCAACTGCCCGGCTACATGCGCCCGCACGAGTACCGGGTGCTGCCCGCGCTGCCGTTGACCGCCAACGGCAAGGTGGACCGCGCCGCGCTCGCCGGGCAGGGGGCGCTGCTGGCCACCCGGGCCGCAGCACCCGACACCGGCACCCGTACACCACTGGAGCAGCGGATCGCGGCCGTCTGGGCCCGGGCGCTCGGCCACGAGAGCTTCGGCACCCGGGACAACTTCTTCGACATCGGCGGCCACTCGCTGCTACTGGCCGGCGTCCGAGCCGACCTGGCCGAGGAGTTGGCGCGCGAGCTGAGCATCCTCACGCTCTTCGAGCACCCCACCATCGCGGCGCTGGCCCGCCAGCTGGACCGGGCTCCCGACCCTGTGGCACCCGCCGCGAGCCCCGCGGACGATCCCGCCGGTGCTCGTCTGCGGCGCGGCACCGCCCGGCTGAAGGCGCTGCGGACACAGAACCGGCGCGCGGCTGCCGCTCGCACCCCGGACCCGGCCGCCCCTCTCCCCGACACCACTGTTGGAAGGACTGACTCATGATCGACGCCGACTACGACAGTGGCAACGACACGCACTTGGCCATCATCGGCCTGGCCTGTCGGTTCCCGGGCGCCGCCACGCCCGAGGAGTACTGGGACAACCTGGTGGCCGGCACGGACTCGGTGCGGTCCTTCACCGCGGAGGAGCTGCGCGAGTGGGGCCACGACCCCGCCGCGCTGGACGACCCGCGCTACGTCCCGATGCACGGCGTCGTCGACGGCGTCGGGGAGTTCGACGCCGACTTCTTCCAGTTCTCCACCCGTGACGCCACTGTGCTCAACCCGCAGCACCGGCTCTTCCTGGAGTGTGCCTGGGAGGCACTGGAGCGAGCGGGCTACGACCCGCGCGCCACCCCCGGCACGGTCGGCGTCTACGCCGGCGCGGGACGCAACGGCTACCCCGCGCTGGTGCGGGCCCAGGCCGACCGGTTCCCCGGGGTGGACGACCTCGCGCTCACCATCGCCAACGAGCCCGAGCACCTGGCCACCCGGGTCTCCTACAAGCTCGGACTGACCGGGCCCAGCATGGCGGTGCTGACGGCCTGTTCGAGCTCGCTGGTCGCCGTCCACGAGGCCGGCCGGGCACTGCTGGCCGGTGACTGCGACGTGGCGCTGGCGGGCGGCGTCACACTGCGCCTGCCCCGGGCCGGCTACCGCCACCTGGAGGGTGGCACGATGTCCCCCGACGGCCGCTGCCGCACCTTCTCGGCGGACGCCAAGGGCATCGTGGGCGGCGACGGGGCGGGCGTCGTGGTGCTGCGCCGCCTCCAGGACGCGCTGGACGACGAGGACCACGTGCACGCTGTGATCCGCGGCTCGGCGGTGAACAACGACGGCAACCAGCGGGCCGGCTTCACCGCGCCCGGCGTCCAGGGCCAGCGCGAGGTGATCCGCCTGGCCCACGCGGCGGCCGAGGTGAGCCCCGCCTCGATCTCCTACGTCGAGACGCACGGCACCGGGACCCCGGTGGGCGACCCGATCGAGGTCTCCGCCCTGGCCCAGGCCTTCGCCCGGGAACCGCTGCCGGCCGGCTCGGTCCTGCTGGGGTCGGTCAAGACCAACATCGGCCACACCGACACCGCCGCCGGGGTGGCCGGCCTGATCAAGACCGCGCTGGCGCTGGAGCACGGGACCATCCCGGCCACGCTGCACTTCGCGGGCCCCAATCCGGTCATCGACTTCGCCGCCACCCCCTTCGCGGTGAACACCGAGTGCCGCGCCTGGGAGGCCACCGCGTCCCCGCGCCGGGCAGGCGTCAGCTCCTTCGGTATCGGCGGCACCAACGCGCACGTGGTGCTGGAGGAGGCGCCGCGGGTTGCGGCGCCGACCGAGCCCCCGGCGCGCAGCCAGCTGCTGGTGCTCTCCGCCAGGTCCCCCGCCGCGCTGGCCGCGATGGCCGAACGCCTCGCCGAACACCTGCTGCGGCGGCCCGCACCGGCGTTGGCCGATGTCGCCTGGACGCTGCAGACGGGCCGGCACCCCTTCGCGCACCGCCGCTACGTCGTCTGCGCCGACCACGCCCAGGCCGTCGCGGCCCTCAGGGCTGCCGCGGTGCCCGGGCCCGGGTCGGGCGACCCGGACCAGTTGCTCCCGGACCAGTTGCTCGACCGGCTCGGCGAGCCGGAGCTGCCGCAGGCCGACCGCGTCGCGCTGCTCGCCGCCTTGGGGCGGCTCTGGCAGGACGGGACGGCGATCGACTGGGAGCGCCTGCACGGCACCGCGCGCCGTCGCCGGGTGCCACTGCCCAGCTACCCGTTCGAGCGCCGGCGTCATCTGGTCCAGCCGGAGCCCTTCACCGATGGCCTGACCCCCTCCGCCGGGGTGGGCGAGGAGTCGGTGCCGCACATCCGGGGGACCGAGGAGGGGGCCGCGCGGTCCATCGAGGACCGGCTCGCCGTGCTCTTCGCCAAGGTGCTGGGCGAGAGCGACGACCTCGTCCAGCAGGACTTCTTCGAACTGGGCGGCGACTCGCTCACCGCCGTGCAGCTGTTCTCGCTGATCGAGGACGAGTTCGGCGTGGCGCCGCCGCTGGAGGCCATCTTCGATGCGCCCACCGTCCCCGAATTCGCCTGCGTGATAGTTGAATTGCTCGACACCCTGCGGGCCACCGAGGCGAGCAGCGACGTCCGGGGGACCTCGTGACGCACACCGGGATCGCACAGGTGGATCAGCAGGCGGCGGCTGCGGCCAGGCTCGCACCGACCTCCTTCGCCCAGCGACGGCTGTGGTTCCTGGACCACTACACCGGCGGCAACAGCGCCTACAACCTGGTCTCCGCGCTGCGCCTGCGCGGCCCCCTGGACGTCGGTTCGCTGCACCGCTCCCTGCAGCACCTGGTGGACCGGCACGAGAGCCTGCGGACCACCTTCGAGCTGGAGCACGGTGAGCCCAGCCAGCGGATCGCCGCCGAGCTCCGGCTCGCCCTGCCGGTCACCGACCTGCGCGGCACCCCTGCCGGTGGGCGCGTCGCGCAGGCCACCGCAATGGTCGAGGCGGACGCCCTGCGCGAGTTCGACCTCGCCCAGGGGCCGCTGATCCGCACCAGCCTGCTGCGGCTGGACGACGAGGACCACGTGCTGGCGGTGGTCTGCCACCACATCATCAGCGACGGCTGGTCGATGGGCCGCTTCCATCTGGAGCTGTCCGCTCTCTACTCCGCCTGCCGAACCGGGGCGGAACCGCACCTTCCGCCGTTGCCCATGCAGTTCGGCGAGTACGCGGAGCGCGAGCGGGCCGCGCTGCTCGGCGAGCAGGCGCAGCACGCGCTGGCCCGGCTGCGCGAGCGGCTCGCGGGAGCACCGGCGGTGCTGGAGCTTCCGACCAGCTTCACCCGCCCGGCCGTCCAGGGCTTCGGCGGCGGGACCTACGACCTGGCCCTGGACGCCGGATTGTGGCAGCGGGTGCTGGCCACCGCGCGCCGGCACCGGGTCACGCCGTTCATGACCCTGCTCTCCGCCTTCGCCCTGACGCTCTCCCGGGTCTGCGGCACGCAGGACCTGGTGATCGGCAGCCCATCGGCCGGGCGGACCAGCACCGCCGTCGAGCCGCTGATCGGGATGTTCGTCAACACGCTTCCGTTGCGGCTCGACCTGTCCGGCGATCCCAGCTTCGCCGAGCTGCTGCACCGCACCCGCCGCACCGCCCTGGCGGCCTTCGCCGACCAGGGTGTGCCGCTGGAGCGGTTGGTGACGGAGCTCCAGCTGGACCGCGCGACCAGTCACGATCCGCTCTTCCAGACCATGTTCGCGCTCCAGCAGCCGCTCACTGTGCCGGAGTTGGCAGAGCTGGCGGTGGAGGTGCTGCCGGTGCGGCCGCCGACCAGCTTCACCGACCTCTGGCTCGAGATCCGCCCGGTCGACGACGGTGCGCTGGCCACCTTCCGCTACCGGAGCGAACTGTTCGACGAGCCGAGCGTGGCACGGATGGCCGAACAGTTCCACAACCTGCTGACCGCCGCCCTCGACGATCCGCAGATCAAGGTCGGCGAGCTCTCGCTGCTGAGCGAGCGGCAGGCCGAGCAGATCCTGTACGAGTGGAGCCGCAGCGCCGAACCGTACCCGTGGGACGGTCCGTTGCACGAACGGATCGCGCGCCAGGCCGTCCGTACCCCTGAACGCACCGCCGTGACCTTCGAGGGCGCTGCGCTGAGCTATGCGCAACTGATCGAACGGGCCGAGCTGTTCGCCGCCCGGCTGGCCGGGAAAGGCGCCCGGGCCGGGGGCGTGGTGGCGCTCTGCCTGCCGCGGGGACTGGACCTCGTGCCTGCGGTCCTGGCCGTCCTGCGCGGCGGCGGTGCCTACCTGCCGCTGTCGCCCGAGGACCCGCCCGGACGCCTGTCGCGGCTGGCGCAACTCTCGGGCGCGAGCCATGTGCTGACCACCGCCGAACTGGCCGGGGCCTTCGCCCCGACCGGGCTGCCGGTACTGGCCGTCGACACCCTCGTGGTCGGCGCCCTTCCGGTTCCCGAGCCGGCCCGGGTGGCCCCGGACGACCTCGCCTACGTCATCTACACCTCCGGCTCCACCGGCGAGCCCAAGGCGGTGGGCGCGCCGCACCGCGGGCTGGCCAACCGGGTGCACGCCCTCCAGGACTCCCAGCGCCTCACTCCCGCCGACCGGGTGCTGCAGAAGACCCCGTACACCTTCGACGTGTCGGTCCAGGAACTGCTCTGGCCGCTGACCGTCGGGGCCAGGCTGGTCATGGCCGCGCCCGGCGGGCACCGCGACCCCGGTTACCTGGTCGATCTGATCGAGCGGGAGGCGGTCACCACGGTGCACTTCGTACCGCCGATGCTGGAGGCCTTCCTCGACGAGCCCGACCTGCACCGGTGCGCTTCGCTGCAGCGCGTGTTCTGCAGCGGTCAGGCGCTGCCTGCTCAGCTGGTGGACCGCTGCCTGAGCCGGCTGCCGGTGCGGCTGTCGAACCTCTACGGGCCCACCGAGGCCTCGATCGAGGTCACCGAGTGGCAGTGCCCGCCCCTGGGCGCGGCCGAGCCCGGCGCCGCCCGGCAGGCGAGGGTGCCGATCGGACGGCCCATCGCGGGCGTGGAAGTCTACGTCCTGGACGGGCAGTTGCGCCCCGTCCCGGTCGGCGTACCCGGGGAGCTCTACCTGGGTGGGGTCGCGCTGGCCCGCGGCTACCTGGGCCGGCCCGAACTGACCGCCGACCGCTTCGTTCCCCACCCCTACAGCCGCACCCCCGGTGCGCGCCTGTATCGCACCGGTGACCTGGTGAGCTGGCGCGCCGACACCACCATCGACTTCCTGGGCCGCAACGATCACCAGATCAAGGTTCGCGGCCTGCGGATCGAGCCCGGTGAGATCGAGAACGTGCTGCGCGCCCAGCCCGAGGTGCAGGACGCCCTGGTCACCACCACGCCCGCCGCCGCCCCCGGCGGCGAGCCGGCCCTGACCGCCTACCTGGTGCTGGCTCAGGACGCCCCCGCCACGTCAGAACAGGAAGCGCAGACCTCGGCCCTGCGCGAGCGGCTGCGTGACCAGCTGCCCAGGTACATGGTCCCCAGCCACCTGCTCGTGCTGCCCCGCTTCCCGCTCAACTCCAGCGGAAAGGTGGACCGAGCGGCGCTGCCGCTGCCCGACCGGGATTCCGGCATTGCCAGTCAACGCGTGGAACCGCGAGGCGAGTTGGAGCGGTTGCTGGCCGAGATCTGGAGCCAGGTGCTGGGCCGGCCGGGCACCGGGGTGGACGAGGACTTCTTCGAGATCGGCGGCGACTCGCTGAAGAGCATCCAGGTGGTCCATCGCGCCCGCGAGGCCGGGCTGAGCCTCAGCGTCAGCCAGCTCTTCCACCACTCCACCATCGAGGAGCTGGCGCGGCGCCTGCGACAGGAGATCTCGGGGTGAAGACCCGCTGGCTGCTGCGGTTCCCACCGCGCCCCGGCGCGCGGGTGCGCCTGCTCTGCCTGCCCGGCGCCGGGGCCGCCGCCGCGATGTACCGCTCCTGGCACGAGCTGCTGCCGGCGGAAGTGGAGGTCTGCGCGGTCCAGCTGCCCGGTCGCGGCGCCCGGCTGCGCGAGCCGCTCCACACCGCGATGGATCCACTCGCCGACGCGCTGGCCGACGCGGTGCTGGCCGAGCCCGCCCTGCCGACGGTGGTCTTCGGGCACAGCCTCGGCTCGGTGATCGCCTTCGAACTGGTCGACCGGCTGAGGGATTCGACGACCCACGCTCCCGTTTCGCTGGTGGCGGCCGCGCACCGGGCCCCACGGCTGGGCAGCGCGGGCCTGCCGTACCACCGACTGCCGGACGCGGACCTGGCCAGGGTCATGGTCGGGCTCGGCGGCACGCCCGAAGCGGTCCTGGCACGGCCCGAGTTGATCCGGCTGGCCGCGCCCTCGATCCGCGCCGACTTCGAACTCGACTACACCTACCGCTACCGGCCGCGTCCGGTGCTGTCGATCCCGATCAGCGTCTTCGGCGGCCTGAGCGACTCCACCGTCACCGAGCCGGAGCTCGCCGCCTGGCGCGAGCACACCAGCGGCGGGTTCAGTCTGCGAATGCTGCCCGGCGACCACTTCTTCGTCAGCGGCCCCAGCCGTGCCGAGCTGCTCGGCCGGCTCGCCGCGCAGTTGCTCGGCGCACCGATCCGCTGACCCCGTTCACCTCTGGAAGAGAAGGACACGACATGTTCGAGGACGGCGACGACCGTCAGTACCTCGTGGTGCGCAACCACGAGGACCAGTACTCCCTGTGGCCGGAGGGCCGGGAGGTGCCGGCCGGCTGGGAGGGCGTCGGTGTGACGGGTGACAAGGCCACCTGCCTGGCCCACATCAAGGAGACCTGGACCGATCTGCGTCCCCTCAGCCTGCGCTAGCCAGCCCTGACGAGAAGTGGGAGAAGAACTACCGTGCAGCCAGAACTCTGCCTTCACCGGATCTTCGAGCAGCAGGTCGAGCTGCGGCCCGACGCGCCCGCGGTCTCGGACGACGAGGAGGAACTGACGTACCACCAGCTGAACGAGCGGGCCGCCCGGCTGGCGGCGGCGATCCTGCGCGAGACGTCCGGGCCCGGCGTCCGGGTCGGCCTGCACCTGCGGCGCGGAAACGCCGTGGTGGTGGCGATCCTGGCCGTACTGAAGGCCGGCTGCACCTACGTGCCGCTCGATCCCTCCTACCCGGCCGAACGCGTGCAGTACATGGCTGACGACGCGTCGGTGGAACTGGTACTGACCGACGCCGGCGGCGAGGCCACCGCCCCGGCGGCGCGGCGGGTGCTCGGCATCGATGCGAGCCTGTGGGCCGAGGACGCACCTCGGGCCGCCGAGGTGGCGGTGACGGCCGACGCGCCGGCCTACGTCATCTACACCTCGGGCTCCAGCGGCACGCCCAAGGGCGTCGAGGTCTCGCACCGCAACGTCACCGCGCTGCTGGCCGCCTGCGCGAAGGTGGTGGAGACCGACAGCAGCGACGTGTGGACGCTCTTCCACTCCTACTGCTTCGACTTCTCCGTCTGGGAGTTCTGGGGTGCGCTGGCCCACGGTGGCAAGCTGGTCGTGGTCTCCGCGCAGGCCGCCCGGTCTCCCGAAGCGCTGCTGGAGCTGCTCGCCGCCGAGCGGGTGACCGTGCTGAACCAGGTCCCGTCCGTCTTCCGGTACCTCTCCCGAGCCGGCACGGCCCCGGGATCCACCGGCGGCGCCCGGGCGGCGCTCTCCCTGCGCTACGTGATCTTCGGCGGCGAGGTGGTGGATGTCGACGCGGTCCGCGAGTGGCGCCAGGTCCACGGCACGGCAACGGCGTTCGTCAACATGTACGGCATCACCGAGACCACGGTCTTCTCCACCGGCCGGCATCTGCTCGCGGCCGAGATCGACGTGCCGGTCGGCTCACCGGCGCCGCCGGGAGCCGCCGACCCCTCGCTCAACATCGGCCTGCCGCTCGACGGCTTCGAACTCGCCGTGCTCACCGCGCAGGGCGAGCCGGCCGCGCCCGGTGAGATCGGTGAAATCCACCTGGCCGGGCCGCAGGTGGCCATCGGTTACCTGAACCGCCCGGAGCTGACGGCCGAGCGCTACCCGGTGCTGGCGCTGCCGGGACAGCAGCCCCGCCGCTACTACCGCAGCGGCGACCTGGCCGTGGTCCGGCCCGACGGTGCCATCGAGTACGCCGGGCGCGCGGACGACCAGGTGAAGGTCAACGGCTACCGGATCGAGATCGGCGAGGTCGAGCAGGCCCTGCGCACGGCACCCGGTGTGGGTGACCTGGTGGTGGTGCCCACCACCAGCCGGGTCGGCGAGCGGATGCTGGTGGCCTTCTACACCGCCCCCGTGGACAGCACTCCGGACGACGGCCTGGCCGACCGCCTGACCAGTCACGCCCGGGCCGCGCTGCCCGCCTTCATGGTGCCCGGCCGGTTCGTCCGGGTCCCCGCGCTGCCGCTGAGCCCCTCCGGCAAGACCGACAGGCGGGCCCTCGCCGAGCAGCTGCGCTGAGAGGGTCTGCGAGTAGGGGACGGCGTCGCGCTGCCCGGTTCCCTCCCCAGCCGTCGGCGGGAGTTGCCCGAGGACGGCCTCCGCGCAGTCGCCGACGCTTCCCGTGGACTCCTTCCCGGCCTTCGGCCGGGAAGCGCCTCCGTCGTCGGCGCCGCGCGGACCCGTCCCGCGGCAGCCATCGGCCGCTCGCACGGCGGCCCGCCTTCCACCCCTACTGGCAGACCCGCAACCAACATCCAGGAGGTCCCGATGGACCAGGCCGCGTCCACCACGCCACGTCCGGCGACCCAACTCCCCCTGTCGGTCACGCAGGAGGCGATGTGGGTGACCTGGCAGCTCGATCCCGCCAAGTGGGAGCACATCCTGCCGCTCGCCCTGGCGGTCGAGGGCGAGTTGGAGCTGCCCCGCCTGCGCGCGGCCGTGGCCCAGCTGCTGCGCCGCCACCCGGCCCTGCGGGCGCGGGTGCGGCGGAGCTCCGAGGGGATGTGCCTGGACTGGTCGGAGACCGCCGAGGACGCCGTCCCGGTCAGCGTGCGGACGGTGACCACGTCGCGGGCGGCGGCCCTGGCGGCGGCCCAGGTCCCGTTCGACCTGGACGCCGGCCCGCTGACCCGGGTCGAGGTGCTGACCGGGGCGGACTGGACCGTCCTGCTGGTCACGGTGCACCACATCACCCTGGACGGCACCTCGCTGCCCATCCTGCTGGACGACCTGCGCCGGGCCTACGCGGGCGAGGAGCTGGAACCGTCGGCCGACCTCGCACCGCTTCTCGAGCACGCCCGGTGCTCCCGGGAGGCGGCCGAGGGCGAACGCGGCGAACCGCTGCGGGCGTACTGGCGCGAGGCGCTGGCGGAGCTGCCGCCGGCCCGGCTGCTGCCCGAAGCGGCGGGTGGCACCGGCGAGGACGGTGCGCCGCCCGGTCCCTTCGCCGTCGATGCCGAGTTGACGCTGCGGGTGCGTGAACTGGCCCGGGAGCTGGGCGTGTCCTACTTCACCGTGATGCTCGGTGCCCTGTTCGTCACGCTGCACCACCACACCGGCAGCAGCGACCTGATCATCTCGGCTCCCTACCACGGCCGTTCGAACAAGGCACTGATAGACCGGGTCGGCTTCTTCGTCAACGTCCTGCCGTTCCGTCAGCGCATCCGCCCCTCGGACAGCTACGCGGACATGCTGCGGGAGCTGCGCTCGACCGTTCGCGCGGGTCTGCGCCACGGTGACCTGCCGCTGCCCAGCATCCTGCGCAGCGCCGACCTGCTGGGCCCCGCCGGGCGCGACCAGAGCCACCAGGTGGTCTTCGAGTACTGGAACTCGGCGGGCGACGTCGGACTCGACGTCTACGACTTCGAACTCGTCGGCGAGCGAGCCCGCTGCTCGGTGCGGCTGCTCGACCCGACCGACGTGGCCGACTACCGGCTCACGGTGATGCTGACCGAGGGCAGCAACGGCAGCCGGATGCTGTGGAAGGACGCGGTCGGCTCGGTCGGCCCCACCGTCACCGCCGAACTGGCGCGCGACTACCTTGCCGTGCTGGCCGACCTGGTCGCCGCGCCGCACCGCAGCCTGGCCGAGGCGGCTGCCCTGCTGCCCGCGGTCACGCACGCGGTCGCCACACCGGGCCTGTCCACCCGAGCAGCCGGGGAGCCGTCCGCCGCCGCCGCGACCGTCGCCGAGGTCCGCGCCATCTGGACCGAGGTCCTGCGGGTGCCCGACATCCTGCCCGAGGACTCCTTCTTCGAACTGGGCGGCCACTCCCTGATCGCCGCCACCCTGCTGGCCCGGATCAACGAGCGTCTGCGCGTGGAACTCACCGTCCGCGAACTCTTCAGCCACCCCCGGCTCGTCGAGCTCGCCGCGCTCGTCGACCGGCAGCGCGCCGTCCCGCCGGCGGCCGCTGCCGAGGTACCGGAGCACCAGGACGGCGCATGGGGCCGGGTCTTCCCGGCCGCCGGCTTCCAGGAGGGCATCTGGCTCGCCGAACGGCTGGACCCCAGCCACGCGAGGTACCACATCCCGCTCTTCTGGCGCGTGGAGGGGGCGTTGGACCCGGCGCGGCTGCGTGCCGCGCTCGTCCTGCTCGTCGCCCGGCACGAGATCCTGCGCACCCGGTTCGTCGACCACGACGGTCGACTCTTCCAGGAGGTCGGGCCCGCCTGGGAGCCCGAGCTGGCGCAGGTGTCGCCGGGCGTCGCGAGTGGCGCCGAAGAGCAGCAGTGGCTGCACACGTGGTCCGAGGCCGCCGCCGGCACCTTCGCCCCGGCCGCGGGACGGCTGTTGGCGGCAGCCCTGGTCACCCTGCCGTCCGGCGACCGGCTGCTCGCCCTGTGCATCCACCATCTGGTCGTGGACGGCGAGTCGGTCCCGCTGTTGCTGCGCGAGCTGGAGCTCTGCTACCAGCAGAGCGGCGATGCGGCCGCGCAGCTCCCGCCGCCTCGCCAGTACCGGGAGTTGGTCCACTCCCAGCAGGTCGGCACGGGCCGGGCACGGGCGACGGCGGACCTGGCGTACTGGTCCGCCCAGCTGGCCGGCGCCCCCAGCACGCTCGGACCGAGTACGGCCGTCGACCTCTCCGGCCGGACCCCCGGCAGCACCGTACTGCCACTCGCGACCGACCTGACGCAGCGACTGCGCGGGGTCCAGGAACAGTGGCAGGCCTCACAGTTCATGGTGACCGCGACGGCGCTGGCCGCCGCCCTGCACCGCTGGTCAGGTCGGCCCGACCTCACATTCGGCGTCCCGGTGGCCAACCGGGCGGGCGGTGCCTTCGACGAAGTGCTCGGCCCGTGCCTGAACACCGTCGTGCTGCGCTCGCGGTGCGCGCCCGACACCACGCTCACCGAACTGCTGCGGGCCACTCGGGAGCGCGTGATCGAGGCGTTCGAGCACCAGGGCGCACCTTTCGACGAGGTGGTCCGCCGGCTGCGGCCGGCGCGCACCGCCGGCCGTACCCCCTATGTCGACTGCATGCTCAACAGCGTCGGCACCGCCCGCTGGTCGGCCACGCTCGGTGCGGCCCGGCTGGCCGCGCTCGACCACGACCTGCAGAACGAGGAGACCAACAAGTTCGGCCTCACCGTGACCTTCAACCAGCGTGAGGACGGCCTGCTGGGCACCCTCGCCCACCGGAGCGGATTCCTCCGGGCCGATGAGGCGGTGAAGCTGGCCGCAGAGCTGGCCGACCTGCTGAACCGCTTCGAGGAGCTGGGCGACGAGCCGGTCCTCTCCGCGCCGCTGATCCCGGCCCCGGCCCCGGGCCCCGGTGCGAACCCGACGCCGATCCCGACGAGCGAAACGAGCTGACTTCCCCCATGCGAAACTTCCGCTTCGGCGTCAACCTGGTCCCCACCGCCGGGCCCCGGCAGTGGTCGCAGAGTTGCCGCACCGCCGAGAGCCTCGGATACGACGTGATCGCGGTCCCCGACCACCTGGGTGTGCAGTCCCCGTTCCTCGCCATGGTGGCCGCAGCCGCGGCGACCGAACGGGTGCGGCTGACCACCTACGTCCTCAACAGTGCCTTCTGGAACCCGGTCCTGCTGGCCCGCGACCTCCTGAGCGCCCACGAGTTGACCGAGGGCCGGGTGGAGGCCGGGCTCGGCACAGGCTACGTGCGGGCCGAGTTCGAGAAGGCCGGCCTGGACTGGGGCACCGCCGGCAGCCGGGTCGGGCGGCTGGCCGAGACCGCGGCCGCCCTGCGCGAGCTACTGGCCGACCCGCGCGCCCTCGGTTTTTCCCGGCCGAGCCAACCGATTCAGCCAGGCCAGCCGGGTCGGCCGACCCAGTCGCCGCCGCTGCTGATCGGCGGCAACGGCGACCGGGTGCTTCGCTTGGCCGCCCGCCACGCGGACATCGTCTCCTTCGCCGGCGCGGTGCTCGCCGCCGGTTCGGCGCGCGGGACCCTGCAACTGATCGACGCCGAGGCGCTGGACGAGCGGGTGGCGTTCTTCGCCGACGAGGCCGGCCCGCGCGCCGCCGAGCTGGAACGCAACATCCTGGTCCAGACGGTCGCCGTGACCGAGGACCGCCGAGCTGCCGCGCAGACCATGCGTCGCCGCATCCCGTACCTCACGGCCGACCAGATCCTGGAGGTCCCCACCCTGCTGATCGGCACCCCCGCCCAGATCGCGGAGTGCGTACTGGCCCGCCGGGAGCGCTACGGCATCTCCTACGTCTGCGTGCAGGAACGCGACATGGCGGCCTTCGCCCCGGTCATCGAGCTGCTCCGGCAGCTCGACGCGAAGAAGTGACGGAGCCGCGGTCGCGCAGCGGAGCCAGGGCCGTGATGCGGACGGGGACCTCGCCGGCGCCGCCGTGGGGGATTCGCGTGTGCCCGGTGCCGCCGTCAGGGTGCTGGTAGAAGTCGTGCCGGTCCCACGGTTCCCGGGCCTCGGGGCAGCCTTCGAGGGGTGCGGCCCACTGTGGACGGCTCTGGCCGGACCCATGCTGACTCGACGCCGACTCCGGTGATGACCCGTCAGGTTGTCGGCGCGCCGGATGGCCGCTGGACCAATGGGGCGACACCGGGCGGGCGGTTGCCGGGAGCGCAGTGGCAGGTCGCATAGCCTTTCGCCCTGCCGCCGCCTCGGTGGCGCCGGCAGCAGGGACGTGGACAGGGGCGCAGGGTGAGTTCGTCGGGTGCGGCCGCGTCGACGCGGCGTTCCAGGTTCCGGGCATGGCTTCTGGAGGGCCTGTCCGACATGGCGAAGCAGTACCCCGGGCCGCACGCGGAGGCGCCGGTCGAGCACAAGGGGCAGGCCTGGTGGCGGGTGATGTGCCTGACCGGTCTGGACTACTTCTCCACGCTCGGCTACCAGCCGGGCATCGCGGCGCTCGCGGCCGGGCTGCTGTCGCCGGTGGCGACCGTCGTGCTGGTGGTCGTGACCCTGTTCGGCGCGTTGCCGGTGTACCGGCGGGTGGCCGAGGAGAGCCCGCACGGCGAGGGCTCGATCGCGATGCTGGAGCGGCTGCTGTCGTTCTGGCAGGGGAAGCTGTTCGTCCTGGCGCTGTTGGGCTTCGCGGCCACCGATTTCATGATCACCATTACCCTGTCGGCGGCGGACGCGACCGCGCACCTGGTGGAGAACCCGAGCCTGCACAGTGCGCTGGCCGGCAGGCAGATGCTGATCACCCTGCTGCTGGTCGCGTTGCTCGGCGGTGTCTTCCTCAAGGGATTCAGTGAGGCGATCGGCCTGGCGGTACTCCTGGTCGGGGTCTACCTGGCGCTCAACGTCGTCGTGGTGGTGAACGGGCTCTGGCACGTGCTGGAGAACCCGGACGTGGTGACGGACTGGACGGATGCGCTGACCGCCGAGCACGGAAACGCGGTCGCGATGATCGGCGTGGCGCTCGTCGTCTTCCCGAAACTGGCGCTGGGCCTGTCCGGCTTCGAGACCGGTGTCGCCGTGATGCCGCACATCGAGGGCGACACCGGGGACACCGAGGAGAAGCCCACCGGCCGGATCCGGGGCGCCCGCAAGCTGCTCACCACAGCCGCACTGCTCATGAGCGCGTTCCTGGTCACGACGAGCTTCATCACCACCGTGCTGATTCCCAAGGCCGCGTTCCAGGCGGGCGGCCCGGCGAACGGCCGGGCCCTGGCCTACCTCGCGCACGAGAACCTGGGCAGCGGCTTCGGCAGTGTCTATGACCTGTCGACCATCGCGATCCTCTGGTTCGCCGGTGCCTCGGCGATGGCGGGCATGCTCAACCTGCTGCCCCGGTACCTGCCGCGGTACGGCATGGCGCCGCACTGGGCGCGGGCGGTACGGCCGATGGTGATCGTGCTGACGCTGATCGGCTTCCTGGTGACGTGGATCTTCGACGCGAACGTGGACGCCCAGAGCGGGGCGTACGCGACCGGCGTGCTGGTGCTGATCTCCTCGGCCGCCATCGCCGTCACCATCGCTGCCCACAGGGCCGGGCAGCGCCACTGGACCGTCGGTTTCGCCGTGATCGCGGCAGTGTTCCTGTACACGACGGGCACGAACATCGCCGAACGTCCGGACGGCGTGAAGATCGGCGCCTGCTTCATCGGCGGGATCGTCCTCGTCTCCTTCCTGTCCCGACTCAAGCGGGCCTTCGAGCTACGGGTCACCCACGTGGTGCTGGACGAGCCCGCCGAGCGGTTCGTCCGCGACTACACCCACCGGCCGATGCGCTTGATCGCCAACGAGCCGAACAGCCGCGCGCTGGCGGAGTACCAGGAGAAGAAGCGGGAGATCCGGGCGCACCACGACATCCCGGCCGACATCGACCTGGTCTTCGTCGAGGTGACGGTCCGCGACCCGTCCGAGTTCGAGTCGGTGCTGGACGTGCACGGCGAGGTGCTGCACGACCGCTATCGGGTGCTGTCGCTGGAGAGCTCCAGCGTCTCGAACGCGCTGGCGGCCCTGCTGCTGACGATCCGGGACCGCACCGGGCAGATCCCGCACATCTACTTCGAGTGGACCGAGGGCGGTCCGGTCGGCCACTTCCTGCGCTTCTTCCTGTTCGGCCAGGGCGAGGTCGCCCCGGTCACCCGGGAGGTGCTTCGTGAGGCGGAGCCGGACCGCTCCCGGCGCCCGCGCGTCCACGTCGGGTAGGGCGGAGCATGGACCTGGAAGCGGAGAGAGGCGGCGGGACGGCGGTGGCCGGGAAGCTGCGGGTGTTCCTGGGGGCGGCGCCGGGGGTGGGGAAGACGTACGCCATGCTCCGGGAGGGGCGGCGGCTGCGCGCCGAGGGGCTGGACGTGGTGGTCGGCCTGGTCGAGACGTACGGGCGGCACGGGACGGAGAAGCAGCTGAGGGACCTGCCGGTGCTGCCCCGGCGGCCCGTGTCGTACCGGGGGGTGGAACTGACCGAGCTCGATCTGGACGCACTGCTGGCGCGCCGCCCGGCCCTCGCCCTGGTGGACGAGCTCGCGCACACCAATGTGCCCGGAGGCCGGAACGAGAAGCGCTGGCAGGACGTGCGGGAGCTGCTGGACGCCGGGATCGACGTGGCGACGACGCTCAACATCCAGCACCTGGGGAGCCTCAACGATGTCGTCGAGCAGATCACCGGCGTCGCCCAGCGCGAGACCATCCCCGACGAGGTCGTCCGAGCCGCCGACCGGATCGAACTGGTCGACCTGAGCCCGGACGCGCTGCGTACGCGGATGGCGCAGGGGGAGATCTACCCGACCGACCGGATCGACGTGGCGCTGGAGCACTACTTCCGGGCCGGCAACCTGGGCGCCCTGCGGGAGCTGGCGCTGCTGTGGCTCGCGGACCGGGTGGAGGAGGAGCTGGCCGACTACCGGGCCCGGCACGGCATCCGCGCGCCCTGGGAGACCAAGGAACGGATCATGGTCGCCCTCAACGGTGCCCCGCAGGGCGAGCACCTGATCCGCCGGGGAGCACGCACCGCGACCCGGGTGCACGGGGATCTCATCGGCGTGCACGTCCGCCTGGACGACGGCACGGTCGATCGCGAGCCGCCGGGCCTGGCGCCGCAGCGGGAGCTGCTCCGGGAGCTGCGCGGCACCTACGTGGAGGTGAGCGGCGGTGATGTGGCCCGGTCGCTGGTGGACTTCGCCCGGTCGGAGAGCGCCACGCAGCTCCTGCTCGGGCCCACCGGTCGGAGCAGGCTGCGCGAGCTGGTCTCCGGGTCGGTGATCAATCGGGTGATCCGGCTGGCCGGCCCGATCGACGTGCGCGTGCTGCCGCCACCGGAGCCGGGGTTGTTGACGGTGCCGCCCGCGCCCCGCAGGCGCCGCCCGGCGCTGGTCCCGGTCCGGCGGCGTCGCCTGGCGTGGCTGCTCGGGCCGGCCGGGGCGGTCGCTCTGGCCTGGGTGCTTTCGCCGCTGCGCGACCCGCTCGGCCTGTCCGGCGTGCTGCTGTGCCTGTTGCTGGTGGTGGCGGGGACGGCCCGGCTGGGCGGGCTGCTGCCGGCCGCGGGCAGCACGGCGGCCGGGGCGCTGGCGGCGGACTACTTCTTCACCACGCCCTGGCACAGCCTGACGGTGGAGCAGGGCGCTGACATCGCGGCGCTGCTGGTCTTCCTCGCGGTGTCCGGGGTGATCTCCCACCTGATCGACGGTCTGACGCGTCGCTCGCAGCAGGCGGACCGGGCGCGGGCAGAGGCGGCCGTCCTCACCAGGCTGGCGGGGGAGACGGTGGAATCGGGGGCACGGGTGTCGTCCGACCTGGTGGCCGAGCTGCGGCAGGTCTTCGGGCTGGACGCGGCTGCCGTACTCGTTCGTACGGGCGCGCTCTGGCAACCGGCGGTTTCGGCCGGGGCCGAGGTGCCGCTGCTGCCCGACGAGGCGTCGTTCTCCGTCGACCTGGGGGACGAGGCGGTCCTCGTCCTGCGGGGGACACCGCTCACCGAGGAGGACACCCGGTTGCTCGGGCCGTACGTCACCCAGCTGAAGCTGGCCCGGGAGCGGGAACGGCTGGTCGCGCAGGCATCGGCAGCCGAGGTGCTCGCGCACGCCGACGCGCTGCACACCGCGCTTCTGGAGGCCGTCGGGCAGGACCTGCGCGCGCCGCTGGCGGCGGTGCGCCAGGAAGCGGAACGGATGCCGGACCCGGGCGGGCAGCGGATCGGTGACGAGGTCGACCGGATGGAGCGGCTGATCGCCAACCTGCTGGACCTGAGCCGGCTGCGGGCCGGCGTGATGCCGGTGGTGCTCCGGCCGACGGCGGTGACCGAGGTGGTGCGGGCCGCTGCCGAGGGGTTGCCTGGCGTGCGGGTCGACCTGGGGTCGGAGCTGCCGCGGGTGCTCGCCGATCCCGGGCTCCTGGAGCGAGCGTTCGCCGACCTCCTGGCCCCGAGGGGGGCGGGAGCAGGGCCGCTGGTGGTCGACGCCGGCCTGGTGGCCGGGCGGGTGGACGTCCGGGTCGCCGTCCACGGCGACGAGGCCGTCGGTCGGGAGGGGGCGGGGCCGGCGGTGGCGCGGGGCTTCGTGGAGGCGATGAACGGCGAGCTGGCCGTCGAGGAGGCACCGGGCGGCGGCACCGCCTACGTGATCAGCCTGGTCCGCGCGGTGGCCTGATCCGACGGCGCGGCTCGGTCGGCGATCCGGGGCGTCAAGATCGCGTTGTGAATCCGGGTGCCGGCGTAAGGATCTCGTCAACGCGGGGCGAGGGGCCGTGGGCCCGTGGGTTTGCTGGCCTCGAACGAACTCGCGGCGAAGCTGGGACAGGACGATGCGCATGTACTCCGCCCGCCCCGGCGGCCGTCGCTACCACCCCGTGCTCGACCGCCTGCCGGTCTCGGTGTCGGGCACCGTGGCCCTGGTCGCCGGGGGCGCGCTCGCGCTCGGCCTCGGCTGGCTGGGCGAGCTCCACGCCGGCTGGTTCCCGTACATCGCGTACATCGGGCTGGCCGCGCTGGCCGGAGCCTTCTCCCGGCCGGTGGCCGCGCCGCTGGTCGGCCTGGCCGCCTGGCTGTGCTGCAACGCCTTCGTCGAGCACCGCCATGCCGAACTCGGCTGGTCCGGCGTGGGGACCGAGAGCGAGCACTTCGTCCTCTTCGCCGGCGCTGCCCTGGTGCTCTCCCTGCCCGCCGCGTTGCCGCGTCGGACGTTCCGCGTCGAGCGCCTTCCGGTCGGCAAGGGGGCCGGGCGTCACGTCGGTTGACGCCCGCCGCCTCGGTGTCGTTCCGAAGACGGCTTGACCAGTGGCCCGGCCGCGCGTCAGGGCTTCGTCAGGGAGGGTGAACGAGCTTGCCCCCGGCACCGGCGGAGGCTTTGATGGGGGACATGCACCGCTCGACACGCCACCACGACCGCCCGCCGCATAGCCGGCCGCGGATCGTCGCTGTCGCGGTCGCCACCGCCGTCCGGTAGGACCGAGCCGCTACTCCGCTCGCCGCCGGCCGCGAGCACGGGCCGGGTGCCGTTCGTCCAGCCCGTGCCGATCACCGCCGTCCTCCCCTGTCCCGACCGGCTCCGGCGGTCAGGGGAGGACGAGCCTTCCCCCGCAACACTCCCTTCTCGCACCGGAGGCCCCGGTGGCGAGCGGCTTCGCGCCGCTTCGCCCCCGCACCCCGCCGATGCCTTCCACCCCTTGGATGGGTCATGTCCGACGCTGTTCTGTCCGTCCGCACCGCCCTCGTCACCGGCGCCTCGTCGGGGATCGGGTGGGAGACCGCCCGGCTGCTCGCCGGGCACGGCGCCACCGTGCTCGTGCACGCCCGCACCACCGGGGAGGCGGAGGGCGCCGTCGAGCGTCTGGTCGCCGCGGGTGCCCGGCGGGACCAACTCGTCGAACTGGCGGCGGACTTCACCAAGCTGTCGGAGGTCGCGGTGCTGGCCGGCACGGTCGTCAAGCACTACCCGGCGCTCGACCTGCTGGTCAACAACGCCGCCGCGGTGGCGCCCGAGCGCTGCACCCTCACCGACGACGGCAACGAGGTCTCGCTGCAGGTCAACTTCCTGGCCGCGCACCTGCTGGCCAAGCTGCTGCGGGCCCCGCTGTCGGCGGCCGGCGACGCCCGGATCGTCAACGTGTCCTCGTCCCTGCACCGCACCGCCTCGATGAACTGGTCGGACCCGCACCGGGTGAAGAAGTACTCGCGCGTCGCCGCTTACGCGCAGTCGCAGCTCGCACTCACCATGGCGACCGCCGACATGGCGCCGGCCGGCTCCGGCATCACCGCCGTCAGCGTCAACCCGGGCCTGTGCGACACCGCGCTGCTGCCGCTGTACGGGCGGGTCGGTGCGCCGGCGGCGGAGGGTGCGGCAGCCGTGGTGGGGCTCTGCCTGCCGGAGACGGTCGTCGCCAACGGCGCCTACTTCGACGGTGGCGTCATCGCACCGACCGCGGCCGCCGCCCAGGAGGAGCGCTCGCTGAAGCGCCTGGCCAAGCTCGCCGACCAGCTGGTCGGCCGGGCCGTCTGAACCGTCCCGAACCCAGATACCGAGAGAAAGAGCACGATGTCCAAGCGCGCCCGTAAGAAGAAGGCCCGGCGGAAGAAGAAGGCGAACCACGGTCGCAAGCCCGGGCAGTAACCCGGCAGACCCACCCGGTGCCGCGTGCCACCGGCACCGGGTGCACCCCGGCGGCCCCTGAGGCCCGCCGTCCGGCTGTGCGGACGGGCGGTGCCTCGGGGGCCGAGTCGTTGCGCCGGGTCGTCAAGGGCGCGTCGAGGTCGGTGCCGGCGCCCCGCCGATCGCCGCGTTCGTCAACCGGCTCGGCGAGGAGCACGCCCAGGACCGGCTCACCGTGCTGATCCCCGAGGTCGAGCCCGCCCACCGGTGGCAGGGCGCGCTGCAGAACCGCCGCGGCGCCGTGATCGACCGCGCCCTGCGCCGGCATACCGACGCGGTGGTCTGCCGGCTGCGGATGCGGATGTGGGCAGGTGAGGGGATGTGCCGATGGGCCTCATCGAAACGTTCAGGACAATCCGCGGTCTCGGATGAATGACGGCGGCATAAGGGCCGCGTCAATGTTTCCGGATCACCCGTATGGACGGCATCAGGGACGCACTGCGCGCCCCCGGGGACTGGTTGGCTGCTCCCGCCGGTCTTCCGCCGGTGCCGTGAGGCCCTCAGGGCCCGTTCACGGGTACGTCCCCTCAGCCACTCAGGTGGAGCCCATGTCGGATGTCATCTACGTCGGTGTCACGGTCGCCGTGTTCGCCGTCATCGCCCTGATCGCGCGGGGGGTGGAGAAGCTGTGAGCGCCGAGAACATCGCAGGTCTCATCGTCGCCGTCGCCCTCGTCGGCTACCTCATCGTCGCGCTGGTCTACCCGGAGAAGTTCTGACATGAGCTCCACTCTCGCGGGCTGGCTGCAGGCCGTCGCCCTCGTCGGCGCGCTGGCCCTGTGCTACCGGCCCCTGGGCGACTACGTCGCCCGGATCCTCACCACCTCCAAGCACCTCAGAGTCGAGCGTGGCATCTACAAGGTGATCGGCGTGGACGGTGACGCCGACCAGCGTTGGCCGGTGTACCTGCGTTCGGTGCTGGCCTTCTCGGCCGTCTCGGTCCTGTTCCTGTACGGCCTGATCCGGCTCCAGGGCCATCTGCTGCTGAG